>NZ_JAQGFU010000014.1:0-55323 GCF_030078455.1 Klebsiella sp. Ech2A
CCCCCCGTGTTGCATGCAAAATGTGCATGAGTGACCTATGGATGCAAGGATAACAACAATTGGTACCGTCGATGAAAAAAATATTACTTCTGGTTTGTACAGTGCTTATATCAAACATGGCATTTGCTGTTGAAAATCCGAAAGAAACAATACCTGTACGAATAAGTTGTCCTTTCCCATTATATCCTGCTTCCGCAAAAGCTCTAGGGATTGGCGGCACTGTAAAATACACTGCCTCAGTAAATGAAAAAGGGGAAGTTATTTCTGTCGAGACAACCGGTGATGAGCTCTTTTTTACAGTAACTAAATCAGCAGTGAGAAAGTGTAAGTTTGAGCCCGGAAAGCCTGGTATTTCTCGGAGTACAATAAACTTTCGACCGTCCAGACCGTAAAAGTCACTTCCTGCGCGAATACTTCATGGAGCGCGTCCGCTACTACCAAGAGCAGAGCGTCCAGCTACCCCGCGCATCCGATCCGCGTTACATCGAGATGGCCGAACAGAACACCAAAAAATAAACCTTGTCAATTCAACCCGCTACGGCGGGTTTTTTTGTACCGCTACTAACATAAAGTTAACAATTTGTGCTCTTAAGATATTGCTCATTTGGCAAGTTAGATATACTGTTTATTTATACAGTATATCGAGGCCGAGGTTACTATGAGAATTGAAATCACAATCGACCGCAAGAAGTCACTGCCTGATGGAGCGGAGCCTGCGCTGGAAGAGGAACTGCTCCGGCGGTTAAGCAAAAAATACGAGAACTGCAAATTATCAGTTCGCCGCGCCGGGACCGATGGGCTGAGTGTTTTGGGTGGCATTGACGGCGACAGAGAAACGATAGAAGAGATCCTGCAGGAAACATGGGAAAGCGCCGATGACTGGTTTTGCTGATTCACTTTTTATGGTGGCGGGCATTTCTCAAAGTATCGCAATCAGCGTTTTCCTTTGCGGCTGCTACCATGCTTTTTAAATGCTTCTGCATGTCGCTCTGGGGGGGTAATGTGAGTAATGGTTTAGAGGTTCCGGATGATCATTCCTGGTATGACGTTGTCAGGAGATCAGACGGAGCTATTCTTTTTAGCTTCCCCTCTGCAGGAAGGCATTTAATTTACAGGGTGAATGGCATGGTTTCTATGCGGCCACTGCTGCCCGACGAAGAAATCTTTACGCTCAATGGATTTATGAGGTTTGCTGAACGCCTTGGCTACCGGATTATCACACCTTCTGATAATATGAAATCAACGGTCTGAACAGCCGTTAACCTACTGCGCCACGGAGTGAAAACCATGGCGCAACAACTGCACTTAATAAAACAGTCCCAAGGTATCCTGATCCCTGCCACGCAGGAGACCAGTGATTTTCTGCAATCAAAATGCAAGCTCGGCGCCGTCCTGGAGGCCGAGTATAAGCTCGTCCGCAATCCGGCCTTTCACCGCCGCTACTTCGCCTTACTCAATCTCGGCTTTGATTACTGGGAACCTACCGGCGGGGCGATCTCGTCCAATGAACGTCGGCTGGTATGCGGTTATGCAAAATTCCTCGCGGCATATGGCGGAAGTGAATCAGCGTTGCTCGATGCCGCTGAGCAATACCTCGACCGCATAGCCGAGAAGCGTGCCGGCAGCATCAGCATCTGCAAATCCTTTGATGCCTATCGGGCATGGGTCATTGTCGAGGCTGGGCACTATGACGCCATACAGCTGCCGGATGGCACGTTAAAAAAACACCCTCGTAGTATCTCCTTCGCCAGTATGGACGAAACCGAATTCCATGAATTGTACAAAGCATCGCTGGATGTTCTCTGGCGGTGGATCCTCTCTCGTTCCTTCAACAGCCAGTTGGAAGTCGAGAACGCCGCAAACCAGCTTTTAAGCTTCGCGGGGTGATCGCCATGAAGAAATCATGGTTCGCCCATACCGAATGCACAACGGCCCAGGCAGACGAGCTGGTGGCCAAATACCGGCAGCGGGGGATCAAGGTTGAACGCAGTTTAAACCCTGACTTCCTTACCTGGACCGTCAGCGCGCAGCTGGTGGAGGACAAGAATCCACCCCGCCCGGATTCCCGCTGGCGTAACCGGATGTGGGAGTGATTATGGCGAACCTTTGTAAAGCGGCGCGTGGACGAGAATGTACTGTCCGGATCCCTGGCCACTGCAATGGCAACCCGGAAACCAGCGTGCTCGCGCATTACCGACTGGCTGGCACCTGCGGCACCGGGTGCAAACCCGATGACACCCAAGCGGCAATAGCCTGCAACGGGTGCCATGACTTGATCGACGGCAGAACCAAAACCACCGATTTCACCTATGACGAATTGCGCCTGATGCACGCGGAGGGGGTAATGCGCACCCTGGAAATCTGGCGGAAAGAGGGATTCATCAAATCATGAAAATCTACGATATCACACCCATTGGCAAACCCAGGATGACCAGAGCTGATAAGTGGAAGCAGCGTCCGGCAGTAATGCGTTACCGGGCATACTGTGATGAAGCGCGTCTGCGCAAAATTCACCTGCCAGAGTCCGGCGCTCACATCACGTTCGTCATGCCTATGCCGCAAAGGTGGAGTCAGAAAAAGAGGGCGCAATACGCCGGACATCCGCATCAGTCAAAGCCCGACTGCGACAATATGCTGAAAGCCCTGATGGATGCCCTCTATGACGATGATTCTCACGTCTGGGATTGTCGCATAACCAAAATATGGGGAGAGAAGGGGCAGATCATTATTGGGGAGTCTCTATGACCCTCGATCACTTCATCCAGTACCAGGCAGAAAGCGTTAAGCACGCCAGCATGCCGCCAGTAGCGAAACATAGCCGCACCAAAACCAATCAGCCACAGAAAGCAGGGGAATCATTGTGAAACTTGAAGCATTACCGAAATTTTTCTCGCCAAAATCGATGATGCCCGGAGCTGTGCCATGTGGGATCACCGCAGAAACGCTAACGATTACTGACGTCATGGCTGCGCTGGGGCTGGCAACATCAAAATCGGCGATAGGCATCGAGCTCTACCTGGCAAAAGCGGGCGTTCTTCATACGGATAACATCCTCGCCTTTATCTATGAGCTTGCCACTCAACGCGCCAGCCGGAACCGCCCGCTGCAGGCCATGCCGGAACAACAGCGAGAAGCATTCCTGCTCATTCTGGCCCAATACGTTTTTCGGGATTACTCGCTTAGCGCCGCAAGCAGGGTGACTTGCAGTAGTTGCGGCGGCGCCGGGTTCATTGACGCGGAGGTATTCACCAACAAAGTGACCTACCCAGATGGCAAGCCACCGAAATGGGTCAAAGTTACGAAGGGGATCTCCCCATCAGACTGGGAGGAAGTTAAAACCATTCGTGAGCAGGTAAGGGTAATCTGCAAAGCTTGCAACGGGAAGGGGAGCATCAAGAACGAATGCCGGTGCCGGGGGCGCGGTGAGATTCTCGATAAGAAAAAATCTGAGCTGCAGGGGCTTCCTGTTTTTAAACAGTGCCCCCGTTGCAGCGGGCGTGGCTATCCCAGATTAAAGGATACCGAGGTATTTAAGGCTCTTGGAGTGACGGAAACCACCTGGCGCAGAAACTTCAAATTGTTCTTCGATCGGCTGGTGGAGTATTGCCACGTTGAAGAATCCTTCGCAGAAAAGATGCTTGAAAGAGTGACGAGGTGATTTTTATAAAGCCTGTTGCAAACGTGGCGGAAATTGGCTAATCTCGTTTCAACGCTGGGTTAATTCGCCCATGACGTTAAAGACATTCAGACCTCGCCTCGGCGGGGTTTTATTTTTTTATTGACAACTAAAGTTAAATGCTATCTACTTTTTCTAGCTTCTCTTGCCACGCCAATTGCTGTGTTAAGAGCCATGATAGAAAAGCAGGTAAGATGTGATGGACAAGCATTTATATGATGTTTTTGCTCCAACGGTAGGATTTCAAAGCTATACCCTACATAAAAAAATCGCTGATGGTGAGCGTGTAACAATCATTGCACAACGCATTGATTTAGAAGAGATTACTCTAGAGAGACGGACGACTCAAAAAGAACCTCTGCGTTTTTGCTCGGTTAAAATTTGTTTATCGGGAAGCGATATCAATTGTGTGGGTGCAACCGAGATTATTGAGGGTGAAGAAGTTAATAAAGATCATTTTCCTGAACTTCTGACGGACTCATCCCTTGGTCAAGGGGTAATCAGATTGCCGATAAGTAAAATCTACAGAATGGGAAATTTAGTCTCATCGTAATGGGTATCAGTGCAGAAAAGTCTAAAGCCTCGCATCTGTGCGGGGCTTTTTGCTGGAACTAGTCCTGAACATGCAATAAAATTCAAGTTACCTTATGGTCGGCGGGTCAATTTGGATGAAAAAAATTATTGTAGGGATTATCGCAGTCGTTGTTGTTTTGTTTCTCTATGGCGTTTACACAGCTAAATCGCAATTGAGTAATGGCGTTTCTTTGTTTCAAGTGGCAGTGACATACCAGTCAATGAATCCTGTTAGCCAATACGGCTATCAATGGGTGATGCGTAACGATTCTGGTATGCTTGGCGCAGTTCAAAAAATGAATGAATCATACGAAAAGTTGAAATCAGAATAACCATACTCAGGAACAATAAAGGTCACCATCTGGTGGCCTTTTTTATTTTCAGGCTCACGGGAATCATCTACGACGTGTTTTGTTGATAAATCCAGCCCGTGAAGTCTGATTCTCTTTCCCCTCAACTTTGAGAGGATCCACAGCAATTGAGGGGGACCGATGTCCGAACCAATAACCGGCACAGGCTTAGCTGGTGGCGCTTTAACGGGGGCGAGTGTTTACGGGCTGTTAACCGGTACTGATTACGGTGTTGTGTTCGGGGCATTTGCTGGTTCAGTGTTTTATATAGCGACCGCTGCCGATTTGAGCGCAACACGGCGTATGGCTTATTTCGTGGTGTCCTATATCGCCGGTGTTCTGTGCGCTGGGCTGGTGGGCTCCAAGCTATCAGCCCTTACCGGGTATAGCGATAAACCGCTGGATGCTATTGGTGCCGTAATCATTTCGGCATTGGCTGTGAAAATACTCACCTTCCTGAACAATCAGGATATTGGCTCGCTGGTGGCGCTAATAACGCGCCGGGGAGGTTCTGGTGGTACTAAATGATCCTACTGCAACCATCAATGCGCTGTTATGCGCTGGCGTCGTGGTTACTTTGATGTTCTATCGCCGCCGAGACTCACGGCATCGGAAGTGGGTCTCTCGGCTGGCCTGGCTGATAACGGTCATATACAGCTCTGTTCCGCTGGCGTATCTGTGCGGCATCTATCCCTACTCCACGTGGCCCACCATCGGGGCCAATATCATGATCCTTGTTGTGCTGCTGAGCGTAAGAGGCAATGTAGCGCGGCTGGTTGATGTACTGAGGTACTAATGAATCAATCACAATTTCAGCAGGCGGCTGGTATCAGCGCCGGGTTAGCTGCGCGCTGGTATCCGCATATCACAGCCGCGATAAAAGAATTCGGCATCACTTCACCGGCTGACGTGGCGATGTTTATTGCTCAGGTTGGCCATGAAAGCGTCGGGTTTAGTCGTTTGATTGAGAGTTTCAACTACAGCGTTACCGGGCTGGCGGGATTTGTGCGCGCCGGGCGATTGACGCAGGACCAGGCCAATTCGCTCGGCCGCCGGCAGGGTGAGCCGTCGTTACCGCTGGCGCGGCAGCGGGCGATCGCCAATCTGGTCTACAACAAAAGGAACGGCAACAAAGGCCCCGGTGATGGTTGGCTTTATCGTGGCCGCGGTCTTATCCAGATCACCGGGCTGAAGAATTACAGGGATTGCGGAACGGGTCTGAAAATCGATCTGGTAGCACAACCTGAACTCCTGACTCAGGACGAAAACGCGGCACATAGTGCAGCCTGGTTCTATGCCACTAAGGGCTGCCTGAAATATTCTGGCGACGTGGTCCGGGTTACCCTGATTATCAACGGTGGGCAGAACGGCATTGATGACCGGCGTGCACGCTTCCTGAAAGCAAAATCGGTACTGGTGGGGTAATCATGGGAATTGAAACTATTGCCGGGCTAGTGGTCGTGCTGCTGGGTTTTATTGCCGGCGCGTTCGGTATCGGTCATGCCCGCGGCACCAGTAAAGCTGAAGCAAAAGCCGAGCAGCAGCGCACCGAAGAAAACGCCGCTGCTACCGTCGCCGCGGCAAAACGCCGTGCTGATGCAACGAAAGGGGCCAGCGATGTACAGCAAACAGTTAGCCATATGCCTGATGACGCTGTTGATCGGGAGCTGCGCGAAAGATTTACCCGCCCCAGTGGTGGTTGATACCGCGTGCAGCTGGTGCGGATCATCTACCTGACCGACCACGACATCGACGTGCTGGACAAGCAGACCAAGCGCGACATTCTGGCGCACGATAAAGCTGTGCTGGCGAATTGCCCGCAACCAACCGAAAAGGCCACAAAATGATTGCAACCCTGGGAACAATTATCGTTTGGACACTCCTTATATTGGGTTGCGCCGTAGGCCTGTTGTGCGCATTTGTCGGCCTGATGTTCCTCATCAACTTTCCTATGCGCTAACCCCACTAAGGGATAATCGAGCCCGCATACCCACCAAAGGATAAAACCATGACTGTACGCGCAAAATTTCAATGCAACAGCATTCAGAAATCACAGGATAATTCTACAGCTGTTGTCCACCTGATTGCGGTAACAACTGGCAGTGCTGAGAACGAAAGTTGGTCGAAGTATACCCCCAGTGGTCAGTTGCAGATGGTCATCTCTAACCCAGCAGCATTCGAACAGTTTGAGCAGGGGAAAGAGTACTTCATCGATATCTCCCCTGCCGAGTAAGCATTACAGGAGCCATTCAACGAGTGGCTTCGATAATGCTCCAAACATCGCACAGAGGTAAACATGTCAGAAGGTAGTGTAAATTCGCGAATGGTTCACGTCACAGTAGTGGCAATGCCGTTATCGACCCATCTGAATGCTGAATGCCACATCCTGAAATCTAGGGCAAAATGACGTGGAGTCACAATCTGAATTTGAACGTTAGCCCGGCGACGGTGCAGGGATAGTGTAACCGTGATAAAACCGATAAGTCAGAACTAAAATGAAATATGTTAGCAATAATCGAGTTACTAGCGAGAGCGGATCGATAGATAGAATTATCAAAGCTATTTTGCAATCAACCGAAGCGCTCCCGCCTTTGATCTCGAGAAGATTAATTGATGGGTATAACCTGAAAATGTGATATGGAGTTTTTAGCCCATAAATTTTTACCTTTTACCTTCATCCCACATAATAAACTCCACCGGGGGAGCATCGTAAAGAACAATTAGGTTCAGCAGGTCCTTGGGGACTCCAACAATAACAAGTATTTGGATTTACATGGACGTACCAATCCTCACCTTGGTGATAAATTGTTCCATTTTGTACAGCATTAGGTGAATGCCTTACGGTCACCGTTATTGGATAATTACGGTTTGAAATGAATCTGCATGTAGTCATGATTGATGTGTCAATTTCTGAACTCTGGTCACTAAAATCAATGGGGCCAGGATCATCGCAACCATCAAAGTTTTTATCTGAGGTATTTGATTCTGTCATATTTAAACCTCGTTAATTTTGGAATAATTCACACCGAAAACTCACTTCGGCATGAAAATTATAATCGTAAAAAATAATAGTATTGGGTTATAACGAAATATTATTAACATGTTGTTTTAACCAGTGTTTGATTTATAAACTTAACTGTAGATAACGACATTCTTTTATTGAGTAATTCTTTGAAAGGTTAAATCCATGGCAAAACCGGACTGGGGCGACCTTCAGCAACGGTTCCTGTCCGATCATGCCGCAACCGGCGTATCACCGAAGGATTGGTGTGAAGCGCAGGGACTGAACTACGCTACCGCCCGTCGATACATCAAAAAGCCTTCTGCGCAAAAACCTGCGCAGAAGAAATTGCGCACTGCGCAAAAGGAAAAGTGCGCAGAAGAACTGGTGGATAGCAAACTTGGCCCAAAGGTAAAACGCTTCATTGCTGAATACCTCAAGGACCAGAACGCCACGGCAGCCGCTGAACGCGCTGGCTATAGCGACCCAAACTATGGTCGTCAGCTCCTAACGAATCCTAACGTTGCGCAGGCCATTGCGCAGCAGCAGAAAGCGTCCATTGTGCGCACGCTCGGCAGCGCTGATGAAGTGCTTGAGCAGATGTGGAAGCTCGCCACCTTCGATGCCAATCAGCTATCACAGTATCGCCGCGGGAGTTGCCGTTACTGCTGGGGCTTCGGTCACCAGTATCAATGGCGTGACGTCGTGGAGTTCGATGAGGCTGGCGAAGAAGCCAAAGCGAAGAAAAGGGGCGCACCGCGCGATGTTGGCGGCTATGGTTACGACCACACAAGAGCGCCTAATCCTGAATGCCCTCGTTGCAATGGCGACGGCATCGGCCAGCCGTTCTTCGCTGACACCCGCAAGCTGGCGCCGGATGCTGCGCTTGCTTACTCCGGCGTGAAGCTCAGTAAAAATGGCGTAGAGATAACCGCCATTAGCCGCGAGCGTATGTATGAAGCGGTGATGAAGCGCCTCGGCCTGGCTGACAGTGAATTTGCTCAGCGTCTGCAGCAGATTGAAATTGAGCGCCGGCAGCTGGAGGTCGAAAAACTACGCAAGGAACTCGCAGCTGACCCTGAAGATGACGAACCAACGCCAGTAGCAATCAATATCAATGTCGTGGATGCGAGAGTGGAGGGAGACGATGATATCGCCGACGCTTAACATCCCTCAGGCCCGCTTCCTCGCAATGAAGCACAAATTTAAAGCCTATGTAGCCGGGTTTGGTTCCGGTAAGACGTGGGTCGGCTGCGGCGGTATCTGCAAGGGGATGTGGGAACACCCTAAAATCAACCAGGGCTACTTTGCACCAACTTATCCGCAGATCCGCGACATCTTTTATCCCACGGTTGAAGAGGTGGCCCACGACTGGGGGCTGAATGTCAAAATCAACGAGGGCAATAAAGAGGTCCATTTTTACGCCGGGAAGCGGTTCCGCGGGACGACTATCTGCCGTTCTATGGAGAAACCGCAAACCATCGTGGGTTTTAAAATCGGTAACGCGCTGATTGATGAACTGGACGTGATGCCAGCCAAAAAGGCGCAGTTAGCCTGGCGGAAAATCATTGCCCGTATGCGTTACAACGTTCCCGGTCTGCGAAACGGAATAGACGTCACCACGACTCCTGAAGGGTTTAAGTTCGTCTATCAGCAGTTCAAAAAAGCGGTGCGCGATAAACCTTCGCTCTCAACGCTGTACGGCCTGGTGCAGGCCTCGACGTTCGACAACGAAAAGAACCTGCCGGCGGACTACATCCCGTCCCTGATGGAGTCTTATACACCGGAGCTGATTAAAGCGTACCTGCGCGGCCAGTTTACCAACCTGACTAGTGGGACGATTTACCACCAGTTCGACCGCAAGCTGAATAACTGCAAAGAAGAAGAGCAGCCGGGTGAGCCGCTTTATATCGGCATGGATTTTAACGTCGGAAAAATGGCCGGCATTGTTCACGTTCTCCGCCTGGGACTTCCCTGCGCAGTAAATGAAATCGTGAAGGCCTACGACACACCGGACATGATCCGCATTATCAAAGAGCGGTTCTGGCTCTATGACGGCAATGACTATCGGAAGGTAAGGGAAATTTACATCTATCCTGATGCCTCCGGCGATTCTCGAAAATCCAGTAATGCCAGCGCCACGGACATTGCCCAGCTCAAACAGGCGGGTTTTAACGTGGTCGTGAATGCGTCGAATCCTCCCGTTAAAGACCGTGTTAACTCCATGAATGCCATGTTCTGCAACGGTAACGGAGAGAGACGTTACAAAGTTAACGTGCAGCGCTGCCCGGTTTACACCGAATCGCTCGAACAGCAGGTATGGGGCGAGAACGGGGAGCCGGATAAATCCGCCGATAACGATCACCCCAACGATGCCGGCGGATATTTCATCGTGAAACAGTTCCCGATCATTAAACCGACAGGCAAATCAACACCACTTCGGATGTGAAACCATGCCAGATATTTCAACACCCAATCTCGATTACAACGACATGATAGAGGCGTGGGATATCAACGATGCTCTGATGGGCGGTACGCTTGAAATGCGGCGCCAGGGGGCGACGTATCTCCCCAAGTGGCCTAACGAGGAGCCCGACAGCTATAAAGAGCGTATAGCAACAGCAACGCTTCTCCCGGCCTATGAAGAAGCCATCAAACAGAATATTGGGCGGGTATTTGCTGAGCCGACGGTTCTGAGTGAAGACACGCCTGAAAAAATACAGGAGTTGGCGCCAGATATTGATATGGAAGGAAACCGGATCGATGTCTGGGCACAGCAATTTTTCAGTATCGGATTCCAGTATGGTCTGGTGCATGCGCTGGTGGATTTCCCGAAGGTTGACCCGGAGGCGGTAAAAACAAAGGCCGACGAAAAAGCAGCAGGCTCCCGCCCATACGCCACGATGCTCAATCCCCGCCAGGTTATCGGCTGGAAGTCGAAAGTGGAAAAAGGGAAGGTGGTACTGACCGACCTGCGCATTAAAGAGGTGATCATCGTCGATGGTGACGATTACGGGCAGACAAAGATAGAGCAAATCCGCCATATCATGCCTCGCAAGGTTGAGATATATCGCCGCAACAAAGGTGATAACGGCGAAAGCCAGTGGATGATTCACGAAGAGTGGGCAACCAGCCGTGATGATATTCCCCTTGTGACGCTCTATACGAAACGCACCGGGTTTATGCGCGGCTCACCGCCGCTGCTCAATCTGGCACTGCTAAATATCAAGCACTGGCAAAGCCAGAGCGAGCAGGACAACATCCTGCATGTTGCGCGTGTACCCCTGCTGGTGGCTTACGGTCTGGCCGATAACGAAACGCTAACGATCGGATCTTCCACTGCGACTCGTTTCGAAGACCGCCAGCGGCAGGGCCTGGAGTATATCGAGCATACCGGTTCAGCCATAAACTCCGGGAAAATCTCGCTGGAAGATCTGGAAAACCAAATGCGGCAGGCGGGCGCGAAGCTGCTGCGCGCCGAAAACACCTCAACCAAATCTGATGACCAGACGCATGAAGAGCATATGCAGGAGAATTCACCTCTTTATACGATGGCGAGCTCACTTGAGGATGCACTCGATAATATCCTGCAGATCATGGCGGAATGGCTCGGTGAAAAAGAGGGTGGTAATGTGGATGTGCGTACCGAGCTGGATGTTTCGGCGCAGACATTCGACTCTGCGGCCGCAACGGCGGTTCAGTCACTTCGACAGGGCGGTGATATTCGTCAGATTGATGCTGTTCGCGTGCTTCAGGCGCTGAAATTCATCGACCCGGACGCGAAGCCGGAAGAGGTGATCGACGAACTGAGGAATCAGCAGGTGACGCTGGCCGACGGCCTGAATAATCCAGGTGGTTGAGATGGCGACGGCGAATGAGAAACTCAGTGACGAAAGCCTGGCTCACGCAATTTGGGGGAGCCAGTACAGCACCGGCGTTGCGAACAGGATGATAAAAATCCTGAATGACAGCGACGCAGAACTGACGGCCCGGCTGCTGGTGGCGATGGATACCCTCGATGCGGAAAGTTTCACAGTGTCGCGGCTGGAAGCTTTGCTGGTCAGCGTCAGGGCGCTAAATCGTGATGTGGTGCAGTCCATGAGCGCAAGCCTAGCCGGCGAGCTGCAGGAGCTGGCGCATCACGAAGCAGGATTTCAGCTAAGCCTCTTCCAGTTTGCGATCCCCGATGATGTGCTGGCGCTTCATCCGCTGGTGGGCATCTCCCCGGATGCCGTTTATGCCGCGGCGATGGCCCGGCCTTTTCAGGGACGGTTACTGAGCGAATGGGCCAACAGCCTTGAAGCCGACCGTATGACGCGCATCACCAATACCGTGCGGCAGGGTTTCCTGCTGGGCGATACAACGGAACAGATTGCCCGTAAGGTTCGCGGCCACGCTAACCGGGGCTACCAGGACGGCGCGCTGCAAATGAGCCGGTCAAACGCCGGTAGTATTGCCAAAACAGCCGTAGGACACCTTGCGCAGACAGCGCGCCAGAGTTTTGCGACGGCGAACGACGACATTCTGAAGGGTAAGCAGTGGTTATCCACTTTGGATAACCGGACATCAAAAGATTGCCGAATTCGTGACCGCCTCAAGTACACCCTGGATAACAAGCCGATCGGGCACAAGATCCCCTACCTGCAGGGGCCGGGGAAAATTCACTTTTGCTGTCGCAGCGTCGAAACCTACATCCTTAAATCGGCAGACGAGCTCGGTATTGCCGTAGGCCAAATATCGGATAGCTCCCGCGCAAGCATGGATGGTCAGGTGCCAACGGATACCGATTATCAGGGCTGGTTCTCGCGGCAATCATTCACACGGCAATCCCAGATTGTCGGCGTGACGCGCGCCAGGCTAATTCGTGATGGTGGCATGACTCCTGATGAGTTCTACAACGACAGGGGCGAATGGCTGACGCTGGACCAGCTACGGGAACATGACGAAAAGGCATTCAGTAACGCCAGGCTTTAATTTTCCATAAAACCTCAAACAGGCTGCCTCCGGGCGGCCTTTTTTATTGCCGCAATCCGGATGGTGAGCGGTGCAACGGTCGGATGGCCATGAAAAGGTACCAACATGAAACTTAAGACAGTAGAAGTAAACGGCAAGCAGTATGCAGAAATTGACGCTAGCGGTCTGCCCGTCTACGTCCACGGCGACGGCCAGGAGGTCGGTTTTGATGCCGTCCAGGCGGTGGGGAAAATTTCAGCCCTGAATGGTGAGGCAAAATCTCATCGTGAAGCCAAAGAAGCTGCCGAAGCCAACCTGGCTAAATTTGCCAAAATCGGTGACCCGACTAAGGCGCTCGAAGCGCTCGATATGATGACTAAAATCGACCAGAAAAAGCTGATCGAAGCGGGCGCCGTTGACCAGGTGAAAGCGGACATCACCGCATCGTTCCAGACTCAGCTCGATGAAGCGAACCAGCGCGGCGACAAACTGGAATCGCAGCTCTATCAGGAAATGATAGGCGGTCGTTTCTCTGGCTCGAAATTCATCGCAGATAAAGTGGCAATTCCGTCCGATATGCTCCAGGCCCGCTTTGGTCAGTCGTTCAAAGTCGAGGATGGCAAAGTTGTAGCCTACGACAGTACAGGCAACAAAATTTATTCCCGCTCCAAGCCGGGAGAGCTGGCGGCCTTTGATGAGGCGCTGGAATTCCTGGTAGAGCAGTATCCTCAGAAAGACCACATCCTGAAGTCCAGCGGTAATCAGGGCGGTGGCTCTCGCCAGTCCCAACATGCACTCGGGCAGAAAACGATGAAACGCGATGCGTTCTCCAGTCTGAGCCCGGTGGAACAGCAATCGACCCTCAAAGACGGTATTACCGTCGTCGATTAATTCTTTTGCCAGTCGCCGGATGGCGGCTGGTGCCAGAGCTGGATAGCTCAACAACCCTAAATCTTAATCTCCAAGGAAACCATGCACATGGCTAACACGCTTACCGGGTTGATCCCGACTATCTTTACGGCTCTGGATACCGTATCTCGCGAGCAGGTCGGTTTTATCCCGGCCGTATCGCGCAATGCCAAAGCTGATGCGGCGGCGAAAGACCAGACAGTAACCGCTCCTGTTGCGCCAGCGGCAACTACTGTCGATATTACGCCGGGGGCCACGGCACCGAATGACGGTGACCAGACGATCGGCACCGTTGATGTCAAAATTACCAAATCCAAAATGGCTCCGGTCAAATGGAATGGTGAGGAACAGCTTGCGCTGGGGCCGGCGGGTTCATACAACACCATCCTGGCGGATCAGTTCAAACAGGCGTTCCGTGCGCTGGCAAATGAGATGGACGCGGATCTTGCTGCTTTGTACTTCGCTTCCTCCCGTGCTGTCGGTACGGCTGGTACAGCTCCGTTCGGGGTAGCCGGTGATTTGTATGATGCGGCAAATGCGCGTCAGGTATTGTCCGATAACGGCTCCCCGACTACGGATCTGCAAATGGTCCTCGGCTCTTCGGCTATCGCTAACCTCCGCGGTAAACAGTCTGTCCTGTTCAAAGTGAACGAGTCCGGCACTGATGCGCTGCTGCGTGAAGGCATCGTGGGTCGCCTGGAAGGTTTCAACATTCACGAATCTGCACATGTTAAGAAACGTGTCGCATCTCAGGCTGCCGGGTATCTGGTGAATGGTGCAAAAGCTCAAGGCGAAATCCTGATTGCGATTGATACCGGGACAGGTGCTTTTGGCGCCGGTGACATCGTGACGTTTGATGGCGACAGCAACAAATACCTGGTTGCTGCCGCGACCGCTACGACCATCACCCTGGCAGCTCCGGGATTACGTCAGGCACTGGCCGATAATGCCGCTATTACTGCTGGTGGTTCCTACACCGCAAATATGGCGTTCGACCGCAATGCTTTCCTGCTGGCGGCTCGTACCCCGGCGATGCCACAGGGCGGGGATACTGCTGATGACGTAATGAACGTTACCGACCCGGTATCCGGCATCACTTACCAGGTTGCGCTCTACCGTCAGTACCGCCAGGTGCGTTACGAAGTCGGTCTGTCCTGGGGCGTTGCGGCAGTGAAAACGGAGCATTCTGTTCTGCTGCTTGGTTAACAATTATGGGGCTTCGGCCCCTTTCTTTTTTCTGGGGTAATTATGGCCGGATTAACCAAAGAGCAGCGCGCTGAACGAGCTGCAGCAAAACTTGCGACCGCGCAGGTTGATGCCAATACTCCTGCACCGCAGGCACCGCAGGCACCGCAGGCACCGCAGGCACCGCAGGCACCGCAGGCACCGCAGGCACCGCAGGCACCGCAGCTGGTGGCGATGGTTACCGATTTTCCGGCGTTCCCCGGCGCGCCGACTACCGCCGACGTTCACCCTGACGAAGTGGATAACTGGAAGGCTCACGGCTGGAAAGAAATGGAGTGATGCATGATCACCTTCATCACCGTTGAAGATGTTGATTCGATTCTGGGCGCCGCCTGGACGGATGAAAGCAAAAAAGCTAAATCTGTGCTGATGGCTAACACCTGGATGAATGGCCTCAACCTAAAACTGCCTTGCAATAAGGCAACTCATGAAACCATCATTCCTGACGATGTGAAACAGGCTGGAGCCTATGCCGCGTTGGCAGCCTCGAATGGTGGTTTGTATCAGCAGAAAACTGATTCTGGCGTGCTGCTCAGTAAGACGGTGGATGCCGATGACGTCTCTGTGTCAAAGACGTTTGCCGAGCTCGCCACCAACAGCTCTGCATTGCTTGATTCTGACCTGCAGCTGGCGCTGGCGATGCTTAAGCCATATGGCGTTAATCAGTCTCAGGTGCGGCTGGTGAGGGGGTGATATGCAAAATCCCGATGTGCATTATGTCGGTGACGGGCTCGGCCCTCGAGATGTGTTTGTGAATGGAAACCCGATCAATCATGTCGTTTACGCAAACCCGGCAAAGGGCGTTGTTGAGTTTGCTCCTCGCCCGCTGCGGGTTAAACGCAACGGTGAAATCTATACCCGCAAGCTCCACGGTACTGTGATCGTTAAATTTCGTCAGGGCGGTGGTGAATAAAATGGATATCCGCGACGAACTCCAGACTGAAGTTGCCGCAGCATTCGATACCGACCTGAGCGATGCCGTTAATGAGTTCACCGGCAGTTACACCATTCGTGGCGCATGGGATCCGGTAACGGAAACCGGCAGCGAAACGGTGGTGACCTATTCAGGACGCGGTGTTCTTGCGCGGTACAAACTCCGCCGTATCGATGGCGTTAACATCCTGCATGGTGACCTGAAATTAACCGCCCTGGTTAACGAAGTGACCGATAAGCCAGCGGTCGGGCATTTCATCACAGCGCCGGATCCGATTACCAAAGAGGCTCAGCGCTACGAGGTCATAACAGCAGCGGCTGATTCTGCCGGTGCTGCATATTCCATCCAGTTACGGAGGGCGTGATATGGCTAAGGGATGGAGTATCGACCCGGCGGTTTTTGCCGGGCTGGTGGGCGAAGATGTCAAACTTCGCCAACGAACGATCGCCATTCAGCTGTTGAATGAAATCGTTCAGCGGTCGCCGGTTGGGAATCCTGAGTTGTGGGCCATTAATGCGACCGCTGTTCAGTACAACAAAGCGGTAGGCGAGTGGAATGAATCGCTGTATGCCGATCCTGCCAACCTGACCAAAACTGGACGCCTAAGGAAGAAAGTCCGCGTTAACGACAGCATGGATATCCGGCGCCCGGCCGAATACCGCGCTGGCACGTTCAGGGCCTCACATTTCGTGAGTATTGGCGCGCCTGATTATTCGGTACCGGTCGAACCTGACCCGCGAGGAACGATGACGTTTCTCAACGGAAAAAACATCATCGACCAGGCGCCGGCCTACTCGGTGATTTATATCCAGTCCAATCTCCCGTACTCCGTGCCTCTGGAGAATGGTCACTCAACACAGGCGCCGACTGGCGTCTATGCCGTTTCGTTTAATGGCGTGATTCAGGCCTACAAATGACCCTCACAGAAATCAGAAACGCTGTCATTTCCCGAATGGCGGCGCAGACCGCTATTGCCTCTGATGCGGTGGATTACCCCAATGGCCCGGTATTCGACCCCAGCGGTCGCAGCATCTGGGCTCGTCTCACCAACATATCAGGGCAGGCAGGTGCAACCGAAATCGGGGCGGGTCCAGTCGTTCACAGGACCGGCGTACTCATTATCCAGCTCTTCGTCCCGGTAGGCTCCGGAACGCTTCTGACTACCCAGACGGCGGACAAATTAACCGAGCTTTTCGAGTTTCAGGACGACGGAAGGCTGAGTTATTTCGCCGTCTCAGCTGTGCCCGCCGGTGAAACCGATGGCTGGTCACAGCTTAATCTTCAAATCCCTTATCGCGCTCTGTAGCGCACAAAAAACAGGAGGCTCCTGTGAGCTCAGGTGCAAAAGTAGTATCCGCGGTAATTCGCGAGACAACCCCTGGCATCACGCCTGATGTGGGCTCATGGAGCCTGCTTCGCCGTACTTCGTTTGGTGTGAAGCCAACGCAGAATACTAACGATAACGACGAAATCGGCGGCGACCGCATGGCGCAGGGCGTGTCCCGCGGCACGGTAGATGTTGGCGGTGATGTCGGCACGAGGTTCCGCTGGAATCAGCATGATGATTTCCTTGCCAGCTGCTTCGGCGCTGAATGGGTAAATAACGTGCTGACTATGGGCAACGGGCGGATCACTTTTTCGGTGGCCACTTATGCCGGCGACGTGGGGATCGCTCAGATTGCCCGCGGCTGTCAGGTCGGTACTTTCCAGATGGAAATTCCGGCCGACGGGGATATCACTTCGACCATCACTTTTGCGGGGCTGGACTGGGAAACGAAAGGTGATGACACCAGCTATTTCACGACACCGGTGGATACTGCCGGGGCTTTACGCTATTCGTTTAAAGAAGTCACGAATATCCGGCTTAACGGCGTTGATGGCGGTACCGGCTTCTGCGTTGATACCTTCAATATCCAGTTCAACAACAACATGCAGGTGCAGCGCTGCGTCGGCACTGGTTCGGCGTTCGCTGGTGCTAACATTCCTACCACCTTTACGCCGTCCGGCCAGGTCACGCTTTCGTGGTCAAAGGCGGCCTGGGAGGTCTACAAAAAAACCTTCACCGGCGAAACGGTGCCGTTCAGTTTCACCCTGGAAAATGCTGAAGGTGCATATATCTTCGACTTCCCGGAAGTGCAGATTTCTGGCGACTGGCCGGACGCCGGCAATACCGATATCGTTCAGGTTCAGCTCGATATCACTGCAGCCAATACGCCACCGACGATCACTCGCGTTCCTACCGTACCGGCAACGGCCATTAGCGTAGCGCCGGCGACGTCTTCCGGTGCTATTGGCTCTACTGTGAACCTTACCGCCACTTTAACCCCGGCAGACTCAAGCGACACCGTTGTATGGACTTCTTCGGATCCGGCGATTGCCAGCGTGGTCTCAACTGGCCAGAAAACAGCGAAAGTTACGCGCAATGCTGCGGGTACTGCGACCATCACAGGTAAGGCCCGCACCTTTACCGCAACGTCTGAAATTACCGTCACTGCCCCTTAATTTCCCTGACCCGTTCCGCTTAGCACCGCGGTTCGGGCTTTTTCATGGAGTTTTTATGCTGATCATCACCTCGAAAATCGACCTCAACGGCGAGCGCTGGTTTTTCCCCTACAAAAAGCCAGAAGACAGCAAAAAGGAATACACGTCCGAAGAGGAATCGTTGTTCAAACTCCGCCTGCTGGTGGCCAGCAGTGAGAACCCCCAGTTCCGCTCGCGAAATGCCCTGGTACGGCGCCATATCGATAAAATGGACGCGAGTTATCAGGTAGGGACAACCAACTTTGACCTCGCGGCTGTCGGCGAGATCGATTCAATTGATGACTTGCTGATCGATAACTGCGCCCGCTATTTGCTGAAAGGGTGGGAAGGTGTGGGAGAGTTGGTGGATGGCGCTGAAGTCGCTGTTGACTATACACCCGAACTCGGCGCTTTCATGCTGAAACAGCACCCGGCGCTGTACTGGCAGATCATGGCAGAGGCTGCAAATATTGCTCAGGGTAAAGAGCAGCAGACTCAGGAGACCGTGGGAAAGCCTTAGAGGCGCAGAAGTGGTTAAGTGAGTTTGGCGGGGAAAGGGGAGATAAGGCAAAGTGGAAGCGCGAAAAGCTTGGACTGCCGGCCATCCCCGAACCTAATGTCGACGGTGTGACAGCAGAAATTCTTAATGCCTATGCCATCATATCCCGATCGCGGCAATACGTCGGGATGGTTGGCGTGCCGCTGCCGCTTTCTCTGGGTGATATCGAGCGATATCTGGCTTCGCGTTCCATTCTGATGGATCGTGCAGAGTTTGATGCGGCTATAATGGCACTGGATGACGCCTGGCGTGATGCGTGGGCTACGGAGCAGAAAAGAAACAGCAAGAAGAAGTGAGCCTCGGCAAGGTCCGGGGCTTTTTTATATCCGCAATATCCCGCGCTTCACACGCGCACGTTACAATCCAAGAACCTCACAGAAAGCGATCCTGAGAACTGCCGCTAGTGCCGGCGGGCCTCTTGGGGTGGCTTTTCTGTGTGACAGGATCGCTTTCTTAAGGTAACTCGCATGAAATATCCAACCGTATCAGTAAACGGCGTTTCCGTTCGCGTTACAGGGGGAGCGTGCCCTTAAGGGTATTGTCTGTTTATAGTTGATATTCATAATATTCTTGGCTATATTTATTTCCGCTTTAGGCCAGCGATACTGGGGCTTGGTGGAGTTGTAAGTACGCAGCTATTTTGGCTACTCGTCCTCGTAGTTCTATTCGTTTTTTTTGTTATAAAGAACTATTTAGCAACAGTTAGTATTGAGGAAAAGGAGAAGCTTATGAATAAAAAAACTTCAATTTGGGTGTTATCATTTTTCGACGCAGCATCAGCAGCAATGATGGGGCTTGTAGTAAATGTAGCAAGCGGCTCAATTCCGCTGACCTAAAGCAATATATTAAACCCGCCATCCGGCGGGTTTTTGCTTTTGGGGCCTTACTCATTTCCCAAGTAGCGCTGATAATCCTGCAGTTGTCGCAGCTTGCACCACAGTTTTAAGTGCTTCCGTCGATAGTTCGCCGAGTGTGGATTTAGCCTTTTCTTTCTGCTCATCGTTCATGTTGGATATGGCAATGAGGTCTTCGAGGACGACCACGACTTCTCGGTGAAACTTGATGGTCTGGACGTTGAGGATTGCAGAGAGGCCGCCGTCGTTGAGCATAAAGTCAATGCCTTTTGACGTAACCGTAGCACTTTCGAAAAGCCAGCGAGAATCACCAGAATCTAAAGTTGCCGCACTTTCCATTATTCGTATTAATCGATGTTCCGCAAGGTAGTAAATGTTTGCCGATAACACTTTTGGGTCTGCTTTGTCTATAAGGTCTGAATGGTAATCTATATCATCTGGTTGTTCAGGATATGCATCAATGAGGATCGTAAGCATCTCTTTTTGAAGCAGTCTATCGAATTTTTCCATGACAACTCCTTAATGTTAGGTTTGTTTTCTAACTTACTATGTTAACGAAGCGTCGAACATCCTGATAAACGATCAGGCTTTTGCGTCCCCCGCATCCCTGCTAATCTGTGTGAAAATCTTAATGATCGGGATAGGGATATGAAAAAGGTTTTGGTGGTCGGGCTTGGTTTAATGGCATTGTTGGGCTGTGATGACAAGTTTCAAATATCAAAGCTACTCCCCCCTAAAGACCCACCTTCTATTGCTGAGATGATAGCTACGGGTAAAGAGGAAATAACGTCGGAATGTAAAAAAGGCGATGTTTCCTTTAACTGTGAATTCCTCACCGGCGATTTAACCGGGACGGGGAAGTGGCATCATACCAAGTTGTACCTGCATAACAGCGGGAGTGTAGATATGATTATTGACGGCAAGGCTTACTATCAAAGCGATATCAGCAGTAACACCTTTGCTGGTCAGGAGACAACTTCATTCACGATGAAAGGCGCTGGTGGCGAGAATGGTGAAGTAAATATCGTGAGATCCAATGAAGGGAAATCCTTAAATTTTGAAGCCTATAACAAAGATGACAAACGGTTTGTTATGGGAGGGGTTAGATTGCAGTAAATTAATCGAGGGCTGAAGATAACCTTCACTAATTATCATTGTTTAAGTATTTCCTAACCCGCTTAACCGCGGGTTTTTTATTGCCCGGAGAAAGGTAAATGACAGAACAAACATCCCGTCTCGCGATTATTCTCGACAGCTCCGGGGCAGAGAAACAGGCTGATAGCCTAACAGTTGCGCTTGATAAAATGACTCAGTCTGGTGACAAGGCAGTAACCAGTATTGTCAAAGTATCGAAAGCTACGGATGAGGAAAAAGAGGCACTCAATAAATTGCGAGCAGTCATTGACCCTGTTGGTGCTGCGATTAATACCGTTGGTCGCCGGTTCAGTGAGTTGAAAAAATACTTCGATAAAGGACTGATCGACGAAGAAGAGTTTCGCACTCTCTCCAAAATGCTGAATGATACGACCGATGAGTTAAGCGGTGTCGCCCAGGCTCAGCGCGAGGCGGAAAAGGCAGGTAAATTAGCAACCGCGCAGCAGGAAGCCCAGACGCAGGCATTTCAGAGGATGCTGGATAAAATTGACCCATTGTCAGCGGCTCTGAAAAATTTGGATCAACAGCAAGCGGAGCTATCCTCCGCACTATCGTCAGGGAAAATAAATACCGCGCAATTCGATGCCTACAGCAAAAAACTACAGGATACACGCCGGGAAGTAACGGGCGCTGCTCAGGCAGAACGCGAAGCTGCAAAAGCGCACGATGAACAGGTTGCCGCGCTGCGACGCTTGGAGGCTCAGATAGATCCTGTCGGTGAAGCTTTTCGGCGCCTGAACGAACAGCAGCGGCAGTTGGATAGCGCTAAAGCTTCTGGGATGTTATCCCCTCTGGCATACGATCGCCTAAATAGCAAACTCTCGGAGACCCGTGACGGCTTGGAGAAAACCCAGACGCAACTGGGTAGAACAAGCCAATCCGCCGCCCAGACCGCCAACGCTATGCGAATGATCCCTGCGCAGATGACGGATATCGTCGTTGGCCTGTCGACCGGACAGAGCCCGTTTATGGTGTTGATGCAGCAGGGCGGGCAGCTTAAAGATATGTTCGGCGGCATTGGACCGGCGATTACAGGTGTTGGCGGCTACGTTACTGGGCTGATCAACCCCTTCACTTTGGCTGCTGCGGCTGTCGGTGTTTTGGGACTGGCTTATTACAAAGGCTCCCAAGAACAGGACGAGTTTTATAAGTCACTTACCATGACCGGAAACCTGGCGGGAAAAACCTCCGGGCAACTAGCCGATATGGCCGCCCGTGTATCAGTAGCTGCCAACTCAACTACCGGTGCGGCAGCATCAGTGCTTAATCAGTTGGTTTCATCCGGGAAAGTGGCTGGCGATTCGCTGGAGCGAGTGACAACCGCTGTCGTTGAAATCAGTGATGCAACGGATATCGCCACTGAAAAGCTGGTGGGCGACTTCAACGATATTGCTGCCGATCCTGTAGCAGCAATTACAAAGCTGAATGATCAGTATCACTTTCTTACTCTGGCTACCTATAACCAGATTAAAGCTCTGCAGGATGAAGGAAATCAGCAGGATGCGGCACGGGTTACGACGGATGCTTATGCTAATACCATGCAGCAACGTGCGAATGATATTCATGAAAATTTAGGTCTTCTTGAAAGCGCGTGGGACTCCCTGGGTAAAACCGCGAAAGGCGCCTGGGATGCCATGCTTAATGTCGGGCGTGAGCAAACCCTCGCCGATAAGTTAGCCACCTTAAACGAAAATATCGCTGAAGCGCAGAAAGGGCAGGCGGAAGGTGGGTTTTGGAATGGTTTTAATGCTCGATTTAGCAATCTTCCTGAAATGATCAAGCAAAGGGACGCTATTCAGTCGCAAATCACAGCTGAAGATACGCTAAATGGAATATTGTCAAACCACGACAAAGCAGAACAAAAGCGCATTAAAACTCAGCAGGAAGCGGATCGCGTTAACCAGCAATATCTCAGCAATGCGGACAAGCGCAATAAAGCTATTAAGCAGCAGAGTGAGTTCCTGAAAGCTGGCGCAATCACAGCGGACCAATACGCTAAAAACGTTTCCCGCATTAACGAGATGTATCAGGACCCAAAAGCACCTAAAACGCCAAAGGGAAAAGCCTATACAGAGGACGCCGCCACACGGCTACTCGACCAGATTAACCAGCAAACTGCAGCCATGCAGTCCCAGCTTGACACCAGCGACAAGCTAAACAGCGCAACCCAGGCGCGGGTTAGGTTTGAACAGCAGATCGCTGACCTCAAATCTAAAACGCAGCTCACTGCCGACCAGAAGTCGATCCTTTCCCGATCTGATGAGATTTTGCAGGCCTACAAGCAGCAGGAGGCGCTACAGAACTCGGTTAAGACGCTTGACGACTACCGGAATATGCAGGAGCAAATTGCACCAAAGGAACTGCGACAAAATGAGACGTTGCAAAAGCGCCTCGAAATTCTGCAAAAGATGGTGGCTCTCAAAAAGCTGTCTCCTGAAGCTGCTGGACAGCAAGCCAGTGATCTGATTAGCAAATCAGTGCTGCCGGATTCCGTTATCGCTGGTGTGAATAAAGCTGGCGGCACGCTGACATCAGGTGCCACCAATAGCGACCTTTCAGGGCAGGGGTTGAACATGATAGGGCTGCAAATCGATCCGCAGCTTGAAATCATTGATAAGTTGAAGCAGGCCCAGACTGATTATGCAACATGGCTAAACCAGCAGCAGCAGGCGATAACGCAAAATACTGTCCTGAATGAGCAGCAGAAGCAGCAACAGCTATTGGCCTTGCAGCAACAGGGCCAGCAGAACCAGGAGGCGTTAAGCACGGCCGTCTACGTTGCGCAGATGCAATCCGCGCGAAATTCCTTCTCCAGCATCACCGATTCGATGGGAACGATGTTTGGCGAACAGTCGGCGATGTATAAAGCGGCCTTTGTGACCCAAAAAGCATTCGCGATTGCTCAGGCTGCCCTGCAGCTACCGATGGCAATGGGGCAAGCTCTGGCCGGGTTACCGTTCCCCGCCAATATTGCGGCGATGGCCTCGGTTGTTGGGTTGATGGCAACGATTACCTCCAGCATAACGAGCGCGGCAGCTGTTGGTTTTTCCTCTGGCGGCTATACCGGTCCCGGCGGGAAGTATCAGCCTGCTGGTGTCGTCCACAAAGGGGAGTATGTCTTCGACCAGGCATCTACTAACCGGATCGGCGTGTCTCAGCTTGAGGCGCTTCGAAATGGCAAGCCGCTTGATGCAACGCTGGGTCGCACCGGGTACGGTACGGGCGTGCAGAACGTCAGCAATAATCAGCAAACGACTGTAATCCAGCCTACCGTTATGGTGCCGCCAATAACCATTAACGGGAACCCGTCTGATGCGACTGTGATGCTTGTGAAACAAGCCGCTCGCGATGGTGCCAAGCAAGGTTACCAGCAGGTAGCAAGCGATCTCGCTAAGGGGGTTGGGCAGGTGCATAAGGCGCTAACTGGCGGTTATAACACTGGCAGGAGGCAAGGATAATGCCTGACATTTTTTACCCGCATGACTATCTCCCCATGCCTCTACAGGATGGCTATGGGTTTCAGCCCGTAAGTCCCCTGAAACGTACCGACATGGTCACCGGCCGAGTGCGGCAGCGTCGAGCGTATACATCAACGCCAACCCAGGCGACCGTTGCCTGGTTCATGGAGACTG
The DNA here is from genome assembly GCF_030078455.1 of Klebsiella sp. Ech2A. Lineage (NCBI taxonomy): Bacteria > Pseudomonadati > Pseudomonadota > Gammaproteobacteria > Enterobacterales > Enterobacteriaceae > Klebsiella > Klebsiella sp. Ech2A. The sequence goes on from NZ_JAQGFU010000014.1 coordinate 24,362, forward strand.
ACGCTCAGGGCCTGGCGTTTGAATCATGGTTCCGGGATGCCCTTTCAGACGGTGCCGCCTGGTTCATGATGAAGTTGCAGACCCCCGCAGGCGTAAAGTTCTACAAATGCCGCTTTACGGATATCTATCTGGGACCGGTGCTGGTGGCACCGATCTACTGGCGTTATTCCGCCACTCTGGAACTGTGGGAACGTCCTCTTATTCCTGCGCCTTGGGGGAATTATCCGGAGTGGATTGTCGGGAGCTCGTTACTTGATATAGCTCTGAACAAGGAGTGGCCGAAACATGACGGTGATTAACCAGCTTTATGCCAGTGGTAGTTCTGAGGCTATCATCCAAACGCTGCAAATAAATGTGGGGGATGCTGTTCATTATATTTGCAACGGTTATGAAGATATTACCGCCACGACGGAAGGAGGGCAGACCGTTACATTTATTGCAGGAGGAATCGAAATATCCCTTCCCGCCAGAAATAGTGACGGGACACAAGATTTAAAATTTGTTGTCGGAAATATTGATGGTGAGGTATCAACGATCATTATCGATGCGTTGGACGATCTGAGTGAGTCTTCATTGACCTATCGTAATTATGTTTCTGATGATCTGTCCGCGCCTGCCTCTCCTCCGTACACGCTGAAGCTGAAACCCGGTTACTGGACGGCTATCTATGCGCAACTTACTGCCGGGTATTTGAATGTGCTTGATACTGCATGGCCTCGTAATCGTTATACGTTGCCATTCTTCCCGGGTCTTCGCTATACGAATTAATCAGCTGACTAACTGACAAAAACAACCTCGCTCTGACGAGGTTTTTTTATGCCTGAAATTTGCGGAGGCGTGATGTTTAAACAGGAAAAATATAAGTCCGTCGGCTGGCTGAAAGGTGGCAGGGATTACCCCGCTCTCGACTGCTTCGGTCTTATTAATGAAATTCGTCGGGACCTGGGGTTACCAGCGTGGCCGGATTTTGCAGGGGTGACGAAAGACGATGGGGGCCTCGAGCGTGAAGCCAAAAAATTTATGCATTCGCTGACCCGTTGCGACCCCTGCGAGGGGGCTGGTGCAATTTGCTATTCCGGCTCCACAGTGACACACGTCGCGATTGTAGTGCGGATAGGTGAGCAATTGCATGTTGCAGAGTGTAACCCACAAACAAACGTTACGTTTCTTCCGCTGGCCCGCTTTAAACGGCGCTTTGTAAAAGTGGAGTTCTGGCAATGACCATCAGATTTTATCCTTCACGTCTGCCGGGCGAACCGCTGGAAACACACGAACATAGTGAAATGTCTTTCCACGACTGGATGGTATTGAACGTAAAAGAATATCGGGATCAGGAAAAGCACCCGATAGCGGTTGAGGTGGGTGGAATTAATGTCCCTCCCCAGGAGTGGCCGCTTTGCTTTATCAAGCCTGAAAGCGATGTGAGGATTTATCCCGTACCATTTGCAACGGCCGCAGCTGTCGCAGCCTGGGCAGCGTTGGCAATAGCCGCGGCATCAGCTGTTTATGTGCTGATCACTTTGTCCAACATGGACAAAGGCGGTTATTCATCATCATCCGGTACCGGTCTGGATTTAAACCCTGCAAAAGCGAACACCGCAAAACTTGGCGATCCCATCCGCGAATTATTCGGACGCTATCGCGTATACCCCGATTATGTCGTGCAGCCTGTCACCCGATTTGATCCAGATGACCCGACGATAATGCGTGTGGAAATGCTGCTCTGCGTCAGCGTCGGCAATGTCGCTTTCACCACCGGTGATATCCGTATTGGCGAAACGCCCGCGGCCGCGCTGGCCGATAAGTTTTCCTCAACCGTCTACGGGCCGGGTGCTGATGTGTCGGCTGATCGCCGTAGCGAAAACTGGTACAACTCGACTGAGGTAGGCGGCACATCATCCGGCACCGGCCTCGATATGGCTCAGACCTCACCCGATTCGACGGATATCACGGCTGATAGCATGACGGTATCGGGCCCATCTGTAACGTTTTCGGGATTGATCGATTCCAGTGTTGACGATGATGAAGGTAACACCCTGCCAGAGTCATGGGTCGCCGGCGCACTGGTGACAATTATCGCTCCGGCCAACTTCCAGATATCGACGTCATCGGGTTACAGCATACTGACCAGCGACATTATTGCGGAGATTAACCCATATCCGGGAATGCCGGTTACGTTAGAAATTAACGGTGCTCAGTATGAGCTATTCATCGCGACCTACACCCCCAAACAGGATGCTGTTCCTGGTGTCGGGGGAACGGCTGCGGCGGTGCGTGGTAATGCTGCACCGACAACCTATGATTTTTCAGTAACAGGCCAGACGTTTAATCTGACCTGGCAGGGGGCTACTTACACGATCTCGCTCGTGGCGAACTACGGCACTATGTCCAGGTTGCTGGCAGTGATTAACGAAGGGATCACAGGTTCCGGCCTCATTGCTCATGATGATGGCGGCGTGGTGCGTATTGTGGAGATATCGAGTCCGTGGCGTGGCGGCTCCATCACCTCATCGTCGCTTCCGGTATCCGTCTTCGGGGATAACCCTGATTCTACGTCAGGCACGGCATCAAGCGGTGGTAGCCCTGCGATTACGTCTAATGTCACCCTCGCATATGGAAGTGCTGCAGGTGCGGCCTTCTCGGGTATTCCTGAAGGTACGCAGCGGCTTTCCCTGGCCCATAGTGGTAACGAGTATCGGATCGCTGATGCCGACGGCACGACGGCAACGGTTCAGCGTGTAATTGAGGGTGTAATAGATCCATCCTGGCTCGGCTTCTCTCCGCGTACGATGATCGATTACCAGGCCACAGGTATCAATGACAATAATACCTGGATGGGACCGTTTCTTGTCTGTCCCGAAAATGAAGTTGTGGATGCCTTTGAAGTGAATTTCTCGTTCCCGTCGGGAATTTGCGGGTTCGACAGCAAAGGCAAAAAACGCATCCGCCATTGTGAATGGGAGATTCAGTATCGGGTATATGGCTCCGGCTCCGGCTGGACCAGTCGGCAGGGCGTTTACGCGCTACAGAACGTCAACGGACTGGGGTTTACTGAGCGCTTTGATCTCAGCACAACGGGACTAGTTGAAGTGCGTTGCCGCCGCCGGAACGAGCAGGGTTCGAACAACGCACGCGACTCGATGTACTGGCAGGCGCTGCGTGGTCGGCTATTGGCTCGGCCATCATCCTATGCTGGCGTTACGCTTTTGGCGGCGACGGTGGAAACCGGCGGGAAGCTGGCGGCGCAGTCTGATCGACGTGTGAATGTTGTCGCGACGCGAATTTACGATACAGGCGCAGCGAGAAGTATTTCCGGAGCGTTATATCACGTTGGCAAGTCTCTTGGTCTTGATATGGATACAGAGGCAATAGACCTGCTGGAATCGACGATCTGGACACCGAACGGCGAGTATTTTGATTTCCCCGCCGGTGACAGCGTTTCCGCGCTGGAAGTGCTGCAGAAGATTGCTAACGCCGGGAAATCGTATTTCCTGCTGAGTGATGGACTTGCCTCTGTCGGGCGGGAAGGGGTTAAGCCCTGGACCGGGATTATCAGCCCGCATGAAATGACCGAAGAGCTGCAGACTGCCTTCACCCCGCCGTCAGATGACGATTACGACGGTGTTGATGTGACGTATATCAACGGCACAACGTGGGCAGAAGAGACGGTACAGTGCCGGATTCCTAGTAATCCAACGTCATTCAAAATTGAGGATTATAAATTAGATGGCGTCCTCAACAGGGATCACGCTTATCAAATCGGCATGCGAAGGCTGATGAAATATCAGAATCAGCGACGTAGCTATTCAACAACGACCGAGCTCGATGCGCTTTGTTATAACTATGGCGATCGTATTTTGCTGACGGATGATATACCCGGAAACAAAACGATTAGTTGCCTGGTTGAAGCAATGAGCACAACGGACGGGGTAACAACGTTTACGGTTACTGAGCCGCTTGATTGGTCGTTTGAAAACCCGCGGGCGATTTTGCGTTACCAGGACGGATCAGCTTCTGCTCTGCTGGAGGTAACGCGAGTAGGGGATTACGAGCTTTCTGTTTCCTGGCTGCCCACCTTTGAAAATATCATTCTTGACGATCCCTGTGTGGAACCGCCTCGGCTAATTTTCTGTACCTCATCTCGCCGGACCTATGATGCGATTATCGAAGAGATAGCGCCGCAATCCGATGGCACTTGCCAACTGTCAGCACGGCAGTACCGCGATGATTTCTACGACTACGACAACGCCACATACCCCGGCGACGTCGCGTAAAACCCACCAAAACCCCTTTCAACATTTCTTTCGCACAAACCCTCGTTTGCGCGAACGCTATTTTTTGGAGCAAAAAACATGGCTGCAGATGACCTGAATCTGCCGCTGGGCACGACGACGCCGGAAATTTTCTTAGACAACGTTAAGCGCGCCGATCGGTTGGTGAACGGCCCGGCGGAAACGGTGCCCGACCGCGGCGGGGAGCCGCTGGATACTTGGCGCCAGATGATGGCGAAAAATGATGAAATCCGGCAGAACCTGATCCCACTCAGTCGGCAGTATATGACTCTGGCCGCCGCTCAGGCTGATATCGCGAATATACCTGTTGGTTCGACCACGTACTACCGCAGCCCGGACGACAGCTCGCTGGCTATCGAGATCATGAACGTTGGCGGGACGCTGACCGCAACCGGCCGTAAGATGCCGTCACAATCACATGTTGATACATTATTGCCAGATGCCGGGCTAACGACCAGTCAGGATATCTATGATGATGAAGGTATCCTGCTGGTTCATGCTCTTGCCGATGCAGAAGGCCGTGCACCACTAAGAATAAATCAACGGGGAGCGGTAGGATTGGCAAATGTTCAGATTGAATCTGCACCGGCTAATGCCGAGGCTCATTGGGGAATAACGGATAACGATGGTGTCCCATACATTTACGGCACGCCAATGGGTGGGGTCGGCGTGGGCAATACTGAGATTGTTGAGATCCCTGGGCCACCTGGCATTGTTTTTTGTGACGCCAACTATATTCCTATGGCGTGCACTCCCGGGTATGAGAGTGACCAGGATATTCCGGTAATTGGTGGTTCAGGGACGTCAGAAACGGTTACACCAGTCAGATTGAGTGACTGGGTGGGTATACGCAGCCACGGACAGTCGTTGTCGCTCGGTCAGATCCCCGCCTCATCTGCAGCAACAAACCCACCTGTTTCAACTACGCAACCTTACGGGAATGTTGGGTTCAGCACGAATAATAACAGTTTCACTTCCGATACAGACACGGCAATCCCTCTCATTGAGCGTGCCTACACGCCGGAAAACTCTGTAAACCCGGTGTGCGAATCCCCCTGCTCAGGCGCATCAAATGGCCTCGTAGAGCGACTGGTGGCAGAGCGCGGGCTCACCTGGGATGCGCTGGGAACGGTCGTTTTCTCATCATCTCCAGGCCGTGGCGGTACGCCAATCTCTGGGTTATCCAAGGGGACCACGCATTATCAGCGGGCGCTTGACCACGTGACCAACTCCGTCAGGCTGGCTAACAGCGCCGGAAAAACATTTTCTGAGCTGGGGATATTGTGGACGCAGGGTGAGAACAACTACGGAGCGGGAACTGGTAGAGAGGATTACCTCAGTCAACTTCGGCAGTATATTTCTGACATTACGGCAGACACGATCGAGATAACCGGGCAGAGTTATCCGCCTATGTTTATCAGTTACCAGCTTGGTACGCATCGGCAATATTCACGGGATGTTCCCACTGTTGCACTGGCATTGCGAGATGCTGCTCTTGATGGGATTTCAAGACTCAGCCACCCCATGTATTCAGGTAGTTATCTGGATGGAGTCCATTGCACCAACAACACATATCTGATGTTTGCTAAATATTATGGGCGGACTGTTTATAAATTACTGAAGGACAACCAGTCAGGAAATAAACCGGGCATGCACTGGTTAGATAAGATCGGAGAGTACAGGCAGGGGAATATTGTTGAGCTTTATTTCAATGTGCCGACACCTCCACTCGTCATCGATACTGACTGGGTTTTAGAAACTGTTAATTATGGTTTTGATATTCGTGATGCGGCCAATAATTATGCGGTTTCAGACATCATCACCAGTGTTTCAATATCTGGTCAGGATAAGGTGAGGATTATCTGCTCCAGGCCATTAACAGCTACTGAGCAGGTTACCTATGCCTGGGGGCGACCTGGTGATGTCGCGGAAACGGGAAGAAAGTTGGGCCCACGTGGCAACCTGAGGGACAGCGAGGGAGATTTGCCTGGTGAGAGCTACACAGACAGCGCAGGCACTTTGCGCAAACTCCACAACTGGTGTGTAATTTTTTAAGGGAAGTACAACAATGACCACGATTATTCGAAATAAAGACGTTGTTATTCAGAATCCGCAGCTGAAGCCAATTTATACTCCGTTTGTCGCCGAGGCCGGATTGTTAGCCGCATGGCGATTCGGTGACGGGTTGTCAGATCTGAGCGGAAACGGGCATACCCTGTCTGCCGTTGGAGCACCGACGCGCGGTAATTACTACATCACTGGCGACAAAAACAACGGCTACCTGACCTCCGTTCCTGATGGGTTACAGCGAACACTGGTTGCGGTCTGGCGAAATAATAAGACAACAGCAACATTTGGTTATCCGGTTGGGAACCTGTCTCAAAGCGCCACTATCACCGGCGTAGGTGTGGGTTTATTCAGCAGCTCTGCGTCGACATTAAATCGAAACAGTGGTGGAGTCGGTAATGCGTTAAAAACTGATGCGCTACTTGCCCGTGCACCGGGGCCTGATGAATCATATGACAGCCGGGTTAAATTCCGCTTTGCGGCGCTTTCTGTCGACGGTGCGGGTAATGCTGCGAATTTATACCTGCCAGCAGCAAACTCGTCTCTAATCCCTGCTACGTTAACGTCAGGTGCGAACCTGGCGAACCGCAGCATCCTGGAGGGTGGACTCAGTAGTTTTTACAGGTTGATTAACTGGCGGGACCCTTCAACGCCTGATTCCGCGGAGACGGCGCTTGATGTTGCTGAAGTGCTGATTTTCGATCGTCCTCTGGACCTCGCCGCGCTGCAGCGAACCTACCAGCGTTCTCAGAATTATATTTCCGGGTATGGTCAAACCATTTAATTGAGCATATCCATACTTGATGTTGCAGCCCCATCACCGCTCAGGTTAGACGGCTTATTCCAGCTCGGACCGATGAGCGGGTCGTCTTTCCTGTCTACCTTAGAGTTCAGTGTATTGCTCATAGTATCGGTTGGGTTGGATGGGTCTGAACCCGACAACATCTGGTCATTGCCATCCTCAGTGGGGCTGCTGCTGGACAGTGTGCCGTTATCCGAATAGGTTTCCTGCCCATCAACTTCATTCGGGATGCTGTCTGACGTGGTCCCGTCATCATTTATGCAAAATGACCCGCCAAGGCCATTAGGCTGGCATTCTGCTGCATAAGCGGATTGAAACCCTATCACAAGCAAGCTTGCACCTAAAATAAACTCTTTGTAATTCATTTAGATACCTAAGGCATGAACGGTAAGATTTCATTAACTATATGATTTTTCGGCCATCAACATGATTAATTTATGTGAGCATTTGTAATTGGAGTCTACTGATGGTACGCAACCGAAGGGGCTGGTTTATCTGGATGGAGTTCTTGCCTATGAGGGCGTATGGACGGGAAAATGGCATCGGCTCAAACTTGGCGGACACTACGCCCTTTGCAGGACTGTTTTACGGGGAGCGAATTTACGATCTGACGCTGGTCAGCAAAACTGCGATTGCAGGTTATTGCGGAGGAGATGGTAGCAGTAAAGGTAGGTTTAGTTAAAAATATCCTCCCGAGGTTCTTCGGGGGGATATCTGATAACGAAATACAGCCAGCCCTTATAACATGTGTGATTTTGTATTAGTATCCCTTTGTTATTTGTTTGTTTGTTTGTTGGTGTTGGTTGTGAAAGATATTTTTCTCAATAGCATCTGCAGCACGCATTAATTGTTCGCCAATTACTAATGCGAGCGGGGCATCGATGGGGCATATAAACTCTTTACCAGATATCTGTTTAAGTACTAATATAACAGACCCTGAGTTACCATCTTTATTAGGGATGGCGGCTACTCCAAGATTATCAATTGAAAGGACCTCTTTGTTCATTATTTCACTTAGGAATCTCATTTCCTCATTATATTCCATGTTTATATCTCCTCAAGAGTTAGATGATTAATGGTTCGCTTTGTTTTGTAAAAATAAACGTGTTTTAAAGAAGATTTTGATTTAACTAAACTAATTATTTTTTCTATATCGGATTGATTGCATCTAACTCCAAATATTATTCCTTTTAGTATGTTGCTGGGGAAGGGGAATGTATGGATGTCATCCTTCCAATTCCTGTCTTTATTATCAATGACATACTCAACTCGTCGCCATTCATTTTGGGTTTTCCATTCGTCAGTTTTAATAAAGAAACGCTCAGAAGGAAAGCGGAAAGCATAATCTTCTGCAGTCAAGGATCGGTAGGTAATTGGTGCAAAGTAACCAGATGTAGAAATTCTATCTCTGTTGGAAATAAAATACATTGATCGAGTGTTGAGCACCATACAGATGCCTTGATGGTTGTCACCATAACTGGCCCACATCGTCTTACTATTTAAATTTTCTGTCAATGATAGTGCCAAGGGTCTGGATATATTCTCAAAAGTACGCCGGAATTCTTTGTTATAATTATTACTTGTTTTATTTGGGTCAATTATAGCTATGTTATTTTGAATTGTTTCACCAGATTTACGCATTTCCGATCGCATTAATTGTATTTTATCTAAGCGAATTAAATCTTCTTCAGAGTGATGTGTATTGATTAAAAGTGTCGGTCCATCCTCGAACCCAGGAAGTATACTGGATATTTCATCACGGCATGGGGCTTCTTCAAAAATATCATCAAGAACTTCCCGTTGAGAATATCTAAAGCAACTGGTCTCTATGATTTTTATTGCTGAGTCAATAGATGTATATTTATAAAGAAATTGTGGTGGAATTCTTTTGGGCGTGAAAATAATTACTCCTGATAGCGTAAGGTTTGTTGCGTATCTGTCTATGAGTATCTCGACTTTATTTATTAAATCAGAGGCGGGGGGCTGTGTTTTTCTTATCTTGTTCATTACCTATTTCCTTTAATACAATTTATTGGATGTGTATTTATTAGTTTAATATACATCTTCATCCTAAGCTAAATGATCATTTTATTAGCCCGCTGATTAATGTGAAAACCTCTTTTTAATTTAATCAAAGCATTGATTTTTTTTACACGATGATATTCTTTAAATTCTATCCCTATTATAGGATCTTTTTTTCATCCTTACTATGAGTTAATTGATACTTTTTCAAGATTAGGTTTGCCATTAAAGAGTAGCTAAACTGCAGTGAGGTTTGGGAAAGATAAACATTTGTGTTCAGGCACAATACCCTATCTTCAGACGAGCCTTGGTTGGACTAACCGTGGCAAAAGCTGGGGCGTATTGGTGGCCGTAGGCGGGTGATGACGCCGGTAGTTGTCTAGCGGGCACGCAGGATGCTGGAGAATGGTGCTACCCGGCAGCAGGTGGCCGACGTGATCGGGGTAGGGGTGAAGACGATCTACAAATATTTTCCTGCTCATTATCGATAGCCAAATCGATGCATCAATACGTTACGACTGCAATAAAAATTGATAGGCATCACCGATCTTGATCTGTCTTCCCGATGACAACACTGTATGTATAACCAGATAAAGCCAGGGGGCAGATCATGCTCCAGACCAAAATCCGCGAGGCGTTCTGCGCCTCTACCTCTCGTAACCCGAAAGGGTATCAATACCTGCGCATACGGGATTTCGTCTGCGCGCTGCAGGAACGAGGTGTTCACTTTTCTGGGCGCGAGGCCAACCAGTGGATAGAGATCCATCAAACTTACTTTGTCGACAAAACCCCAGACGGCACTGAAAATAGGCTATGGATGCTCAGGAGTATAGAGAGGGTGCTGTGATGGGGTTACCGTCTCCGGCTAACGATTACGCAGAGCAGTAGCTTACAGTAACCCCTTTGAACTATTTTGGTTTAAGAATGTTATATCATGACCCCGTATAAGTTGCTCCATCTACAGGATATGTGATTGAAAGCCGGATATCTGTTGCTGCCTGAATAACAGAACCTGGCATAGCGGAACCACTAAGGTAAAGATTGAGTGTAGTGCCACTAGTAATAGCTGCCGTAATTGGCAACGCAGAGTTACCTGAAACCAGTGCCAGCGCGAATACTCCACAACCTGCCCGTCGACCAAGTGTTATAGCTACCGGCAGGGTGATAGATAAATTACCCTCAGGTTGCGTGATTACAGAGCCAGCAACCAACCAGAGCGACAATTCACACATGCCATTATTGATATAATAGTCACAACCTCGAGACGTATAGGTGATATTCCCTGATGTGTTACTCCCGGTTATGCTAGGGGTAAATGTGCCTCCTCTTGCGCCAACTTGTGGTTTGTTGGTTGAGGTGTATTCTACCTCATCAGAAATGCCTGATGACTGATTTCTATTGTTTACTATGAAAGTTCTTGCCGCGGTACCCTTTACAAGAAAACCATAGGGTTCATTAGGAGTAACACCGTATTTATTATCTTCAACTCTCAATCCATACAGGCCTTGTAATTTTACTGCTCGTAATTGTTTAGGTGATACAATATAGCTATTGCGTATAGTAATGCTATGAGCAGTATTAAGGCTGTTAATTAATTTCTCGTTCTCATCAAATCCCATTGTGCCGGGGGCATCGCAACCGATTAATATGCCAGCTTCGGCATTTAATACCCCGTTTGTTCCATTTCCATTATTATAAATATAACACCCTTCAATAATCACTCCATGGGATGAATTACCTCCACCATTTGTATTTGATGTAATTGCAAGTCCCCACGCGCCATCTTCCGAATGTTCAATATTACATCCAGAAACCATTGAGCCGGCGGGGTTACACATTAGTAAATTTCCTACTAGGCCATGATGGAATGTCGCTCCACCTGTTACGGTAATACCGGTATGGTCATTGGTAAACCCAATGCGGCAACTTACTTCTCCACCATAATATTCCCCGCCAATGATTGAGCAACCCCACGCTCTTTTCGAACCCAACCATAGTCCATATCTTGCGCGAAGAGGATTTCCATCACTATTTTTATTAGTTGAAACTCCTGCCCAAAAGTCACAATTTATTACGAATGTATTGTAGCATCTCGCAATTTTAATTAGTGCATCATTAAAGTATTTTTTACCATCATTTAAATATCTTACTTTCAGATCTTTTAGATAATGTCGCCTTGTTTTTGAACCTGTGGCCTCATTACCCATAACTATCTGTCCGCCAACCATATAGATAGTGCCATTAATAATATTAAAGTTGATATCAAGGTGATGCGTCTCTGAAAGGCTATATGTTTTACCTCTTAAGTCTATAGTGTAAGGCAGATCACTTGATAGAGCGGTGTCATCAAGCCCAGAAAGCACAGCAAACATGGTAGACCATAGCTCATCATCGGAAGGTTCTGCTAGTTCCGAACCAAACATTTCAGGGTAAACTATGCGTCCAAGCGATAGTAATTTATTCACACTAATATTATATGGAGTGTTGACAAGATCACCACCAAGGCCATTAGTGGGGGAATTAAGTTCTTCACGTAAATTGTCATCTGCAGATATATCACTCATTATGCACCTCTCTCGCGTCAGAATTATATTTAGTGAGACTGTTTATACACAGTATCGGGTTGTTTTTTGAGCATGTAATAAATGTGATGGAGATGCAATACGAACAGAATGCTTTGATGTTAGGGGGGATGTAGATTGTCTGCCCTGAAGCTGTCGAATAACATTACGAGAAAGCTGGTTTGTAGATGCGGCCGAAGTAGGGAGGAGGACGTTCTCCGCAAGATTAAGGATGCTTACCTGCGAGCCGTATGCAAGAGCTAGCAGGTAAGCAAGTTGCTAAGGTGGCAGTACCACAGCGAGAAAATTTTATCCCTGCATTGCTGGTAAAGCCATCAATCAGTGAAACACGGAAAAAACTTTAAGACTTACCTTACTCATTACATCAATACGTTACACCTGTAGGAGGAATTGATAGCCTGAACCTATATTGATATGTCGCCAAGATAAATCTACTGTATATAATAACAGTATTTGTTTGGTGCCTTATTATGAAGTTTTTTACGCCTGTTGAGCTACGTCAGATCATCCCACTCCCGTTGTTCAGTGACCCAGTGCAATGCGGATTTCCAAGCCCGGCGCAGGATTATGTTGAACAGCGAATCGACCTCAACGAGCTGTTGATTAACCACCCCAGCGCAACGTATTTCGTTAAGGCGGCCGGAGACAGCATGATCGAGGGCGGTATCAGTGAGGGCGATCTCTTGGTCGTCGATAGCTCTCGTAAAGCAGCTCACGGAGATATCGTTATCGCCGCGGTGGATGGGGAGTTCACTGTCAAAAAGCTGCAACTACGGCCGACGGTGCAGCTTAACCCTATGAACAGCGCTTATTCCCCGATCGTCGTCGGGAGTGAAGACACACTCGATATTTTTGGCGTCGTTACCTACATAATTAAAGCGGCGGGCTGAGATGTTCGCGCTTTGTGATGTGAACTCATTTTATGCGAGCTGCGAGACAGTGTTCCGGCCCGATTTGAAAGGGAGGCCGGTGTTCGTCCTGTCGAATAACGACGGTTGTGTGATTGCACGTTCGGCCGAAGCAAAGCCGTTCGTCAAAATGGGTGAGCCGTACTTCAAACAGAAGGATGTGTTTCGCCGGCAGGGAGTTATCTGCTTTAGCAGCAATTACGAGCTCTACGCGGATATGTCGAATCGCGTTATGACAACGCTGGAGGAGTTATCACCTCGGTGCGAAATTTACAGTATCGATGAGGCCTTTTGCGATTTGAGTGGTGTTCGCAACTGCCGGGACCTTACCGATTTTGGTCGGGAGATACGCGAGACGGTACTGCGCAGAACGCATCTCACAGTAGGTGTAGGAATCGCTCAAACGAAAACCCTCGCGAAGCTGGCCAACCATGCTGCAAAACAATGGCAGCGGCAGACCGGCGGGGTGGTTGACCTGTCCAATATCGAAAAACAGCGTAAGTTGATGGCTGCACTGCCAGTGAATGAGGTTTGGGGCGTAGGGCGCCGCATTAGCAAAAAACTGGAAGCGATGGGCATCAAAACCGTACTGCAGCTGGCTGATACTGATATCCGTTTTATCCGGAAGCATTTTAATGTGGTGCTGGAAAGAACCGTGCGGGAGCTGCGCGGAGAGTCTTGTCTCGGTCTGGAGGAGTTCGCGCCGGTAAAACAGGAAATAGTCTGCAGCCGCTCGTTCGGTGGGCGTATCACGGAATATGATGAGATGCGGCAGGCGATATGTAGTTACGCTTCGCGCGCAGCTGAGAAACTTCGTGGTGAGCACCAGTATTGCCGGTTTATCTCAGTGTTCGTGAAAACCAGCCCGTTTGCTCTGAACGAGCCGTATTACGGCAACAGCGCATCGGTAAAGCTGCTGACCCCGACCCAGGACAGCCGCGATATAATCGCCGCGGCGACCAGGTGCCTGGACGCTGTCTGGAAAGATGGGCATAGATACCAGAAAGCAGGCGTGATGCTGGGGGATTTTTACAGCCAGGGCGTGGCTCAGCTAAATCTATTTGACGATAATGCACCGCGGCAAAACAGCGAAAAACTGATGGAGGTCCTGGATCATCTCAATGCCAAAAATGGAAGAGGGGCGTTGTATTTTGCCGGCCAAGGTATACAGGCAGCCTGGCAGATGAAACGGGAAATGTTATCCCCGCGGTACACGACGAGGTATAGCGATTTGCTGTTTGTAAAATAAAACACTTTAATCAAACATTAGATTGCTATACCCCTGAGTCATTAATATGTGAAGCTAAGTTTTAATAGTAAAAAATTTATTTGTATTCTTCGTGTGTATTTAATTTCTAGCTTTCCTGTACTGGTTTTCCAACCACGAGCCTAATAACTCCACATTATTGACGGCTTCCATTATTTTCTCATGTGATGGTGATATCACAGGGGGGAGTAACCAAGAGTTATTTTCTTGATCAGATACTGAATCAAACTCTGATTCTTGAATGAAATATGGTCTTGATAGTTTTGTTAAATCATTATCTGAATGTTCGATATAGATTGATGTAAGGTGTTCAGGGTGTTGGATACGATTTCGCACAAGGGGTAATTGCTCAATAATTTTAAGATTTGCAGGGCAATCGTCCATGTCCAACTCTAACTCTTTGAAAATTTGAAGGTATCCATTAAGCCACCCATTTTTTTTGAAGTTAACCTCGAATGTCATCCCTTGAAATCTATCTAATCTGTCTACCCATGCTTTTAAAAATAGCTGAAGAGAAGAAGATAGCATTGATATGGCATGATGACCGCAGGTATCTAAACCATATTTGGCATCTAACCATTCAGTTAAGAATGGTGGTTCAGCATCTTCACTGTAAGGAGGAACATAAGGGGGGATCTGGTTAACTATATCATTCATGATCTGAGAAAATGGTGTGGAAGCTGTTTTGTAAAAAAAAGCAATAAACTTAGTACGTTCAAGTAGAAAAAATTCTATGTCCATTTTTATCCCTCAAAAATTACTAATGCAGTGACTTTTTGTTAAAAAGTATTATTACACAATTTCAATAAGGTCAGGACCCTGATTTTTAACATTGCCCACGGCGCGTGAAACAGGATGCCATTTGAAATGATCTGCTGACACTGAACCGTCGGCAGCTATCTCTTCCGCCTTTTTCCCTCCAATATCCTGCCTCATCCATTCTCGAGCTGCTTTTGGTGACAGTACCAGTGGTCGGCGGTCGTGAATATCGACCAGCCCCTGATCGGCTGCAGCGGTTACAATCAAAAATCCTTCAGCTTCGTCGCCGCGCTCAAAAGGCACACTGCCGATAGCCGCCATGAATATGGGCTTACCGTCCTTCCTGTGGATGAAATAGGGCTGTTTTTTCGTGGGTACTGTAAAATCAATAATTTACAATATTTAACAGTGAGTTACATGCTAAGCAACTCTATTCAAACCTCGTGAAAGCTGATTGTTTAGGTCAAAATGTGGATCATTTCATGTCACGCTTTATGAACGGGTTTAGGGTAATGACTTCATTCAAATAGTCGGGGGCCAGGTGAGCGTAAACCATCGTCTGTTTGATTGAAGCATGTCCTAAAAGCTTTTGTAGTGTGATGATATTTCCACCATTCATCGTGAAATGACTTGCGAATGTGTGACGGAGCACGTGTGTGGCCTGGCCTTCGGGAAGATCAAAAAGCCTTTTTAGGGTTGCACGAAAGGTTTCATAGCGTACACCGGGGAAAAGCTTCCCGCTCTTCACTTTATCCGTGATGATTTTGTGAACATCAGGGCCAATCGGGACAGTGCGATCTCTCCCATTTTTTGTATCAGTAAAAGTCACCTTATTTTGTTGAACGCGAGAGATTGTCAGTTGCGCGGCTTCTTCGTATCGTGCGCCGGTAGCAAGCGCTAGAACTGCTAAGCGATAATAAGAATTCTCTAGAGTATTCAGTAAAATAT
This sequence comes from Klebsiella sp. Ech2A, assembly GCF_030078455.1. Taxonomy (NCBI): domain Bacteria; kingdom Pseudomonadati; phylum Pseudomonadota; class Gammaproteobacteria; order Enterobacterales; family Enterobacteriaceae; genus Klebsiella; species Klebsiella sp. Ech2A. Next base: position 40,009 of record NZ_JAQGFU010000014.1, read on the forward strand.
CAATTTGCTCAGATGTGAGAAAAGTTTTTTCTTTGTCGCGGGTGCGAAGGCGTGGGAGATGTGACAATCGGCATTGTTGAGGCGACGGTCGGCGGTGCACTGACTGAGCGTATAACAGGGATCCGTAAAAACGTCGCGGCGGCACATCATATCCTTGCACCCTCGATCGTGATCGGTTCGGAGAGGGTGAACCTCATGCGCCTGTTTATCGATACTTTGGGCGTGCTCGAAGAGCTGGCGAGGCAGACGGCGGAACATACTCATAACAATACGGGTACCCCGACAAACAGCGGGGCGATCAGCGCGACTGCGGCAAAGCCCGCAGCTCTTCGCACGAAGTACAACAACATGATCGGCTAATTACCTTATACTATTCAACCTAACTTGAAAGACAAAATAATATGAGAACTGACGTTGGTTATACACTAAATAACCAACGTCTCATAAAAAAGATTCTATTACATAATTTCGTTAATGTTGTTTATTTTCATTGATTAATTGTTCTAGAGCGTTTTTCTCCTGCAATATACTTATATCACCTGCTAACTCCCTTAGAAAACCATAATACATTTGGAGTTCTTGATTTAATCTGTTTTTCTTTTTTTCAAACTCACTGAAACTTGAATTGTTTGCGATTTTGTTACTGTATGCATTCAACGTAGTTAACTCTTCTTGACGTTTGAGGATTGCATTTTGAATAAGAAGATACTTTGTGTGAAGTTGGTTTTCTAAATGAGTTGAGTCAGAGCTATTCGTAAGTGAATTGTCATCTTTGTTGGATGTAAGAACTTGAGAAATACTGCTGGCATTACTCAATTCAGTAATTGTTTCCTGCTCAATTTGTACGTTAAGATGAGTTTTAGCATGATGAAGGAACGTGTCTAAGTTTTGTAAGATAAATTCTTTCACACCTCGGTTTTTTATTTCTGAGGTAAGGGATTCATTTGGGCCACGAATTTTTCCGTCTAACTTATAGAAAAAATCTGATTTAGCATCATTTGTAACATATACAATATTTATTTCGTCGGAGCTTTGGGCATAATCGAGGATTTGACTCCATACATAATAATCTCCGTATTCCGCATCATACCTTATCCCATTAAAGGCGTAGAAGTTATTCTTTTTATCAGTTGAGTCCTCATAGCCAGGTCCCATTTTGTATTGATATCTAATTTTCCCTTCTTTATTCAACGCTTCAATAATTTTCTGTGATGCGGGGGCAGGACCGATCTTCCCCTCAGTGAGTGAATCTATCTCGTCGCGAATAACATCATGAGAAGTGAAGAAGTCAATTTTCTCATTTCTCACATCAATAGAATCTGAAATGAAGGAATTAATATTGTTATCAATTTTTTCAAATAAATTATCTATTTCATTACGAAGTTTTGAGTATCTTGATATTGTCTGGCTGTGCGTGTTTCCATAAATTTCCTTTTTCAAGTCGTTTATAGTATTCTTAATTTTATTCGGTATAGCATTTAATGAATCTCTACTTCCTTTAATAACACTTAAACGATTACGTTGATATTCTAGACATACATGATGAGGAAACCAACATTTGTCTTTAACTTTCTTCCAAATTTCGAAGAATTGATTGCGGGTTTCTTCCTCACATCTGTATAGAGTTAAAAAAATATTGGTATCAAAAATGAAAATTGTCTTATCAGATTTGAGTACGAGTTCGATTGTCTCCTCGCTATTACCATAAAACCCGCCGAAACCTTCACGCATGATAGTTCTCTTCTCATCAATAAAAAAATCGTCATGCCAAAATTACATTTATTTATTAATTTAGTCTAGAGAAACCTTCTCCTAAGTGTGGGCTAAGGCATTTTTCTACTAGATCATTAACCGTAATATCATACATAGGAGTAGAGCACTGTAACTTTGAGGGGAATACACGGAACGAACGTCTTCACCTGACTAAATGGCGCTACGCCCCCCGCGCCTGCGCTCTTTGCATGTTCAATATTTTGCCAAACTGATTACCCGCCGATCAATAGCCTGAGCCACGCCATTGCTGGGATGTTCGGCGCTATTGGTTTTGGCACAGTACGCCACATTTTGCCGGGTTTTGCCTGGTAATGGCGAAGGGCTGGAGTCTAAGTTTTAATCAACTCATTGTTATTAAATGAATTTATTTCAATTGCGTGAGGTTGCTGGCGGCGTCGCTGGAGATAAGTTTTCTTGAAAGTCGCGCCGTGCGGGCATCTGCAAAAAAATGTCATGGCAATGGCTGGCGGATTTTTTGGGCGCTGTATGCATTCAAATGTGATCGCGTCAGCCGGTGACGGAGGAGAAAAAAAGGGGCATTTTGTCTGCTGGTTGTCTTTTGGGCTGTGGGGGATTAATCTTGTTTGTTAGTTGGAGAGCATCACCGCGTTACCCGGAATACCAACCGGCGAGCACGCATAAACCCGGCCTTTGGTCGGGTTTTTTGTAATTGTTGCATCCCTTTAAATACATCAAAAAATCAAGCTATCCGGTTTTTTGTTGTGGTCATTTCGTGGTCATTTAAAATGAAATAAAAATAAAAAACAAATATATATATGAGTATATTAGAAAGAAGCTGTTTCTTGTCACCTTCACGCTTCCACTCAAACCAGCCATCCGCAAAACAGATCGCCCGGCCATGCTGCCAGACATCCGGCTGGTTGCCGCGGTTTCCACGCGAGCATTGATGAGCGCAGGTTTGTCCCACCACCCGGGTGCGTAGCCCCAATCAACAGGATCGAGGTGTAGTTGTTCGTCGCGCTCGCTCAACAACAGGACTTTGGTGCCTGGCGCAACGTTGTAACGTCCGATCGGTTCGGGGTCAAAGGCGATATCCCGCTTGGCCTCATCAGCCAGATACGCCAGGTACTCTTCTCGCGTTTGTGATTGAGCAAAGCGTCCATACATGATTACCTCCAGTGGTCAAACTGAAAGTATAGGTGTCATGTATGGTACTGATCGAAGGGGTAAGCTTAAAGAAGAGGATAATCATGAAAAAGTGGTGCGCACCGAAATTTACATGATTAACGGGATTGATGATGTCATGGGAGGATATTACCGTAAACGAGCACGTTTTCGTTGTGGAAAGCTGCTCGCAAAAGAGGGGCATATAGGGGGCATTGAATGAAAAAAAGGGCAAAAAAAGGGCAATATTTTTGTAGGATAGCGTAGGTTGCAGTAGTTTGATTGGTGTTGTAAGTGACTGTATTTAAATATAAAATTAATGAATTCAGTGATTTGTGGTTATTTAGATAACTTGTCGATGTTGTACTTTTCTTTCTTACTAATATCTTGATTCTGCAGCATTTAATAATGGCTCAGTTCGTAGTGTGGACACGCATTCTGCCAGCAGCGTTGCTGACGGCGGCAACTTATGGCATCTGACGTCGATGAGTATCAGTCTGTGGCGTGTATGGTACGGATTCGCGCCGGGGATGTCAGCACATTTAAGAGAGTTTAAGCGGCGAAGGATTAAGATAAAAAGCCCGCACCGGCGGCGGGCTGGAGAGGTTAGCGGACAACCAGTACGGAGCACTCTGCGTGACGCACGACGGCCGCGGCGTTAGAGCCAAGCAGGTAGGTCGTAATATCCGGGCGGTGCGAGGCGATGATGACTAAATCTGCCGGCAGCGACTTCGCGAGTCCCAGAATGTTGTCCTTCGGCGAACCTTCGGCAATATGGAAATGCACCCGGTCTTCAGGGATGGCAAACTGCTTCACCACCTCTTTCAGTCGCGTTTCGGAGTCCGCCTTGAACTCATCCATCGGCGGCATCTCTGCGGTATAGGCCATGCCCAGCGAGGCATAATAGGGAAGAGAGGGGATCACGGTCAGAAAGTGGACTTCAGCATCATCAATCCGTGCTTCGGCTTCAACGTGGCTGATAACGCGTTGAGTTAATTCTGTATCAGAAATATCTATGGGTACAAGAATTATTCTGGTCATAAAACCTCCTGTTTAATTAACCTTTAAAAGTGTACGACATTCAGGGGCAATATGTACAATGACCAGGGTCACACTTTGGCTTCAGACCGCGGAACGTTCGGTAAATTTACCTTTGATAACCCCGTCATAAAAACGACCTTTGGAAACGACCTGCAGAAAGTTGTGAAACACCCGCGGCGGAACGTCGCAGTACTGCAGCGTTTTATTGTCACGAAAGCGTATTTCAAGGATGCCGGAGGCTTCGTCGTAGGCGACGGAGCTGATGCGTGATGATTTTACGGGATGATGATGCATGGCTGGCGTCCTTTACGAGCGGTCTTATAAGCAATATATCATCCACTGGACGACTATTTTAACGCAACAGGTATATTGTTTTGATTTGGTTAAAATGTCGGCAGACAGAGGGGCGCAGGCCCGCAGCTCCCAGCGGGCCACGGCGGCAGAACGGGTAGGCCAGGCCTGGCGCCACGACGTCATCGGCGCCGATGCCGTGGTTTGCGTAGCCGCTATGTTCTTCGTCCGGCAGGGTGATTTTGTCATCAGCGTAGGTGGAGATAGTGCGGCTAAAGTAAAAGGTCGCGCCGATATCGGCATATTTCACCAGACCCTTGTCGCCGTCGGCGGTCGGGCGATGAGTCTGCTCGTTGGTGCGCCCGGCACTCGCCAAATTTCAGATCGGCGAATGCCGGACGGGCCCAGGCGTTGTTGGTATCGGATTCGCTATTATTGGCCCGAACGTGATATTTCCACTGGCCGTAGCCGGTCAGCAGATCGCGAATATGAGTTTCGCCTTTGAAGCCGGGACGGATATCGCTCATATCATCAGCAGAATACGTATCATCGGAGAAATAATATAAATTATCGGTTCATGATGGCCAGCGCGTTCTTTCATTTGGAAAATTCTTTGACGTTTTTTTGACTGCCTTCGAAGTCTCTTAATTATTACAGGTGAAGGCTGTTAAAGTAAAATAAATATAAAATGCTTTGCTATAAGTAAAATCTAAAATAAATAACCCGCTGCCGTGATAATAATTTTAGTGAATCTATCAATACAATACATATAAAATAAAAATTATACGGCGGGAAATTAATGGGATATTATTCGCGCGTTATATGCCTTTGTTTATTGTCAGCCGCATTATTGCTGCCGCCGCCCGCGGTCCTCTTACGGGCTATTTAAACGGTAAAATGACAAGCCCGAATATTCATTCGGGCTTTTTTTATGGCAACGCTCAGGCGCGCTACAAACTAGCTTTCGACGGTGGGTTTCTCCGCTTTACCGGCCATCTGCGCAAGGAAGTCATAGCGTTTTTGCAGATCGGCCGTGGCATCCTTCCACAGCTGCTCCGCCACCTCCGGCTGCTGGGCGTTGAGGCGACGGAAGCGCTGTTCGTTGAGCAACGTTTCCGCCAGCGCGTCCGACGGCGGGCGAGAGTCCAGCGCCAGCGGGAGCTTACCTTCATCCGCCCGGCGCGGGTCGAAGCGGTAGAGCGGCCAGAACCCGGTGGCGGTCAGCTGACGCATCTGATCGTGGCTCAGCGCCAGATCGTAGCCGTGCTCTTCGCACGGGCTGTAGGCGATAATCAGCGATGGCCCCGGATAGGCCTCCGCTTCCTGAATCGCTTTCACCGTCTGATTCAGCTGGGCGCCCAGCGAAATCTGCGCCACGTAGACGTGACCGTACATCATCATGCTGACGCCGAGGTCTTTGCGCGATTTACGCTTGCCGTGCTCGCCAAATTTGGTCACCGCGCCGAGCGGCGTGGCCTTCGAAGCCTGGCCGCCGGTGTTGGAGTAGCACTGGGTATCGAGCACCAGGATATTGACGTTTTCGGTCAGGCTCAGCACGTGGTCGAGGCCGCCAAAGCCGATATCGTAGGCCCAGCCGTCGCCGCCGATCAGCCAGATGGATTTTTCCACCAGCGCGTCGGCGTCGGTCAGCAGCTCCTGAGCTCCCTCAGCGCCGGCCAGCGCGCGGCGCAGCTCCGCCACCTGCTCGCGGCGGACGTCCGGGGTGGCCTCGGCGTGCAGAGCATCGTTGAGCTCCGCCGTTATCGCGTCGGCAAACTGCGCCAGCAGGCGCATCACCCGCTGACGATGCTGGTCCACGGAGAGGCGGAAGCCGAGGCCAAACTCGGCGTTATCTTCAAACAAAGAGTTGGCCCACGCCGGGCCGCGCCCGTTGGCGTCGGTGGTATACGGCGTTGACGGCAGGTTACCGCCGTAAATCGACGAGCAGCCGGTGGCGTTGGCGATCAGCATCCGGTCGCCGTACAGCTGGGTTAGCAGCTTGATGTACGGCGTTTCGCCGCAGCCGGAGCAGGCGCCGGAGTACTCAAACAGCGGGCTTATCAGCTGCGAGGTACGAATATCGATGCGTTCCAGCGCGCTGCGGTCGATCTCCGGCAGGCTGAGGAAGAAGTCGTAGTTGACCTTCTCCTCCTCAACGTGCTCAAGGCGCGACATCATATTGATGGCCTTAATCTCCGGGTTCTGCCGGTCTTTGGCCGGGCAAACCTCCACGCACAGATTACAGCCAGTGCAATCTTCCGGCGCCACCTGCAGCACGTATTTTTGGCCGCGCATATCGCGGGATTTTACGTCCAGCGAATGCAGGCTGGCCGGGGCCGCTTCCATCGCTTCAGGAGAGATAACCTTGGCGCGGATCGCCGAGTGCGGGCAGGCTGCGACGCAGTGGTTGCACTGGGTGCACAGCGCCTCTTTCCAGATAGGGATCTCTTCGGCGATATTGCGTTTTTCCCAGCGGGTGGTGCCCATCGGCCAGGTGCCGTCCGGCGGCAGGGCGGAGACCGGCAGCGCATCGCCGAGGCCGGCCAGCATGGCGGCGGGGACGGGTTTGACAAAGTCCGGCGCGGCATCGGAGACCACCGGCGGGCGGTTCGGACTGGCGGCGGTGACCTGCTGCAGCGGCACTTCGGCCAGCGACTCGCGGGCCAGCGCCAGCGCCTGCCAGTTGCGCTCAACCAGCTCCTTGCCCTTGCTGCTGTAGCTTTTGGCAATCGCGCCCTGGAGCTCGGCCAGCGCGCTGTCGCCCGGAAGAATTTGCGTCAGATGGAAGAACGCCATCTGCATCACGGTGTTGATACGCGCGCCGAGACTGCATTCGCGGGCAATTTTGGCGGCGTTGACGATATAAAAGCGCGCCTGCTTCTGGTTGAGCGTCGCCTGCACTTCCTGCGGCAGACGCGACCACGCCTCATCGGCGGCGTACGGCGTATTCAGCAGGAAAATCCCGCCGGGCTTCAGCCGCTCCACCATCTGATACTTGTCGATAAACTGCAGCTGATGGCAGCCGACGAAATCGGCCTGAGAGATAAGATAGGAGGAGCGAATCGGCTTCTCGCTGACGCGCAGGTGCGAAACGGTGAGTCCGCCGGCCTTTTTCGAATCGTAGACGAAGTAGCCCTGCGAGAACCACGGCGTCGAGTTGCCGATGATTTTGATGTTGTTCTTGGTCGCCGACACGCTGCCGTCGCTGCCCAGGCCGTAGAACAGGGCCTCCAGCTTCGCCTCCGACGGCAGGGTGTTTTCCCCCAGCGGCAGAGAGAGGTTGGTGACGTCGTCATAGATACCGACGGTGAAGCGGGGCTTCGGTTTCGCCGCGCTCAGCTCGTTGAATACCGCCAGCACACACTCCGGGCCGAACTCTTTTGACGACAGGCCGTAGCGGCCGCCGATGGTGCGCGGCAGCGTTTCGCGTTCACCGCGGTTAAACGCCTCCGCCAGCGCGGTCATCACGTCGAGGTACAGCGGCTCCGCGTGGGCGCCGGGCTCTTTGGTGCGGTCCAGCACGGCGACGGCGCGCGCGCTTTCCGGCAGCGCTTCCAGCAGGTGAGCGGCGGAGAAGGGGCGATAAAGCCGCACTTTTAGCACGCCGACCTTCTCGCCGCGGCTGAGCAGCTCATCCACCACTTCTTCGCAGGTGCCGATGGCGGAACCCATCACCACAATCACCCGTTCGGCCTGGGGATGGCCGTAGAATTCGAACGGTTTATAGCGACGGCCGGTGGCGGCAGCGAAATCGTCCATCGCCGTTTCGACATGGTCGTAGACCGCGTCGTACCACGGGTTGGTGGCCTCACGGGACTGGAAATAGGTGTCCGGGTTAGCCGAGGTTCCGCGAATTACCGGATGTTCGGGATTCAGCGCGCGCAGGCGATGGGCGTCGATCTCAGCCTGCGGCAGCAGGCTGCGGAGGGTGTCATCCGCCAGCGGCGCGATTTTGTTGATTTCGTGCGAGGTGCGGAAGCCGTCAAAGAAATGGATAAACGGCACCCGGCTTTTGAGGGTCGCAATATGCGAAATCAGGGCGAAATCCTGCGCCTCCTGGACGTTGCTGGCGCAGAGCATCGCGCAGCCGGTCTGGCGCACGGCCATCACGTCGGAGTGATCGCCGAAAATAGAGAGCGCGTGGGTCGCGACGGTACGCGCGGCGACGTGCAGGACAAACGGCATCAGCTGACCGGCCAGCTTGTACAGCGTCGGGATCATCAGCAGCAGACCCTGCGAGGAGGTGAAGGAGGTCGAAAGGGCCCCGGTTTGCAGCGCCCCGTGCACGGCGCCGATAGCCCCGGCTTCCGACTGCATTTCGACCACCCGGGGCACGTCGCCCCAGATATTTTTGAGCCCGTTACCCGCCCAGGCGTCCGCCTGCTCGGCCATCGTTGAGCTGGGGGTAATGGGGTAGATGGCGATAACTTCACTGGTGCGAAACGCGACAGAAGCGGCCGCGCCATTACCGTCGATAGTAATCATAAAAAGAGACCCTAACATTGCGCAAACAAAAAGAAGGGACCCGCAAAACGGCGGCGGATCCTGTAATTATATGGAGTGAGTATAGGGGCTTTCGCTATGCCCTTGAAGTTGTGCGGCTTTCGAGTGCACAAATTGATCCATGAGGTTCTCCCTGCCTGCGCGCCGGGCGAGGAGAACCTGTGGCTGCTATCTTGCTGATTACTATGCCGTTAGTCTGAACGTTGCGGGCGCTTTGGCAACAAAGCGCTGCGCTTAAAACCAGGTCTCGAGCTGGGCGCCGAAGATCAGCGTGCCTCCGCTGTGGTAGCCGGCGCTGCCAAAGGTGTCGGTGGTGGAGTAGCTATCCAGGGCTTTGTCCCAGTTCATCCAGGTGGCGAAGAAGCGAATTTCCGGGCGCTCGAAAAAGTCGGTCACGTTGTGCATTTTAAAGGTCGGAGCAAAGGTCAGCTTGTAGTAGCTTCCGCGGGCGGGTCGGTTGCCGTTAAAGCCTCTGGGGTCGATATCCATATACTGGTAGCTGGCCTCATACTGCAGGGCAAAGTTCTGATTGAGCTCCTGGATAACCCTGGCGTTGAGGGTGACCCAGTCGTAGCGATCGCCGTCCAGGTAGCGGCTATTGCTGCTCTGGGCGACGATGAGCGGCGCCAGGCTAAGCCGGTCGGTCAGGGAGGTGATGCCGTAGGAGGAGAATTTAACGGTCCAGGCGTCATCGATCAGATAGCCGTCCGACCCCGGGCCGCGCACTTCCGCCCCCAGAGCCTGGCCATACAGCAGCACCGTTTTGGACAGTCCGGGCAGGAGCCCATAGAAAGTGTCGCCATGATAGGCCAGCATGGTGTTGAAGCCTTTGGACGCCGCCTTATCCGTCGCCAGGCCGTCATTAATACGCTTATCGTTATCCTTAGAGTAGAGGCCGTTAACCATCCACTGCCACGGGCCCAATTTATTATTGAGCGACAGGGTATAGTTCTGAATATAGGTATTGGCGGCTCCGGTCATGTTGTTATATTCAACGTTCGCCATGTCATCAATATCATTAAAGTTACGCCCGTAAATCGCCAGATTGGTTTTGACGTCGCCGGCCAGGTTAACGTCGTAAATACCGGCCCCGGTACCGATTAAATTCATCATGTCGGAGTCGAGCCAGTGAATATCGAAGTTATCGCGATCCTCGCGCTTACCTGCCCACAGGGTTGCGTGCTTGAACGCCCCGGAAAAGGATGGAAGGTCGCTCATTTCGGCAAACGCCTGACGCAGGTTCATTTGGCCGTTAAAGGCGCTGTCGGTATTATAGGTTTTATCCCATTCGGCAATTTTCATGTAATAACGCAGCTTAGCGTTATTATCATAGCGACGCAGATAGTTAATATCGGCGGTGACGTAGGTGTCTGATTCATTGCCGAGACGGCCGACGCTGCCGCCGGTGCTTCCGGCGGGCGTCAGGGAAGGACCGACGGTGCTGGTAGCCCCTTGCTTTCCGGTGAGGATCCCGGTGCGGGCATAGCCGCCGATTTTAATTTCAGCCGGGTCCTGGTTAAGCGATTTATTTTTTATTGAAGCAATATCGCGATCCGTTTTTTGCTCAACGGCCAGCAGGCGCTGCCGGGCCTGGCTGGCATTATTCTCGGCGGCGGCGGCTCTCTTTTCCGCATTATCAATCTTTTGTTCAGCGTAGCGTAAATCTATTTTTGACTGTTTTAATTCAGCCTCAAGTTTTTCCAGACGGGCGTTGATGTCATTAAGCGTAATATCGGCGGCGTGCGCGGATAACGGCAGCGCCAGCGCGCAGAGCGTAAGGGTATAGATTTTCATTATTAATACCTGTGCAGAGAATTCCCGCGCTGCGGGCATAGGCAAGCCTGCAGCACGGAAGAGTGTGCCAGCAAAAATTATGTTGCTGTGATTAAGCCGTCAGGTGGCGGCTAGCTGCGGGTTATCATTTTTTGGCCACGGGTTTATTGGTATTAACAAAAAGAGTCGTGGCAATAAAGGCAAAAATAAATACCGCGATGCCGACGGTGATATAGCTAATAAACTGGTAGCGGTCGTAGAGGTACATCAGCGGAGAGAGCAGTACCGCCAGGCCGTAAGAGTTAGCCTTGATCGCCATCAGCGAGAGCACCATGCCGCCCAGCGCGGAGCTGGTGAGCATCACGATAATGGCCCGGATCCCCGACTGCATCACAATCCCGAACAGGGCCGGCTCTGAGACCCCCAGCAGCTGCGTTATAGTGGCGGAGATGCCGGCGGTCTTAAAGGCCAGGTTCTTTGATTTCAGCGAAATAGCCACGCACACGGCGGCGTTGGCAAAACCGTACATCGCGCAGACCGTAATCAGCGGATTAAAGCCGGTGCCGGCAATCAGCGACGTTTCAATCATGATGAACATATGGTGCATCCCGGTCATCACGGCGATGGGATAAATAAAACCGATCAGCAGGCCGCCAATTCCAGCCGGCAGGGCGAGGAACTGCCCAATCGCCATCACCGCATAATGTTCGAATCCGTGCACCAGCGGGCCTAATACCAGCAGGGCAATGGCGAGTGCAATCAGGATGACGATAAAGGGCGTGAAAATAAGATCCATCGAGTTCGGCATGACTCTGCGGAAATAGATCTCGAGCTTCGCGCCGATAATACCGGTAATGAGCGCGGTGAGGATCGAACCCTGATAGCCGACCAGCGGAATAAAGCTAAATATATATATCGGCGCGGCGTGGCCATATGCCACATCGTAAGCGTTGGGCAGCGCCGGTGAAACCAGCATCAGGCCAATTAAAAAGCCGATAATCGGCGTGCCGCCAAACTTTTTAAATGACGACCAGCAGATAAACGCCGCGAGGAAGGCAAAGGCGGTATCGCAAAGGACGGTGGTTAACGTCTGCAGGTAAACCGGGATATCCTGCACGTTGCTGCCAAACCAGCCCAGTACCGTATCGTTAAAAATTACCCCCTTCAGGCCGAGAAACAGGCCGGTGGCGCCGAGCACCGGGACGATCGGCACGAACACGTCTGAGAGGTTTCTGATGCCCCGCTGCAGCCTGCCCGTGCTCTGCCGGCTCATCTCGTCTTTGCTGACTTCGGCCACCTGGAACTCTTCCACAAACGCCTGGTAAACCTTGTTGACGATACCGGTGCCGAGAATGATCTGATACTGACCTGAATTATAAAACACGCCTTTCACTTCGCCGATCTGGCGAATTTTTTCGTCATCAATGGCTCCGCGATCCTTCACCTGTAAGCGCAAACGCGTCGCGCAATGGGTGGCCGATGCAATGTTGTCCTTGCCAATCGTATTAACAATATCAACGGCGATATTTTTATATTTGTTCATTTTTAACGCATCCCTTAATGAGAATGGTCTGGTAGGGTTTGAGGGTAGAAGTCACGTTGGTGTAATTACTGAGCACGATTTCCCCGTCAGGCAGGGTAAACGGCTGCTCTGTGGCGCTGAGGTTGGTGATGGAAATAAGGCGCTCGGTTGCCGAGTTTCTTGCATAGGCGATAACGTTCCCGGCTGCCTCCTCCAGCGGGGTGAAGGTGCCGTAAATCAGCGTTTCAGGGAAGTCGATATTTCTCAGGGCAATCATCTTTCTGTAGAAAGAGAATACCGAGTCGGCTTGCGCCAGCTGGCTTTGCGCGTTCAGCGACGTATCGTCAGTGGACAGCGCCAGCCACGGCGTAGCGCCGTTGTTAAAGCCCGCATTGACGCCGTCGGACCACGGGAACGGCGTGCGCGAATTATCTCTTGAGCGGCGGTTAACAAAGCCCATGGCCTCCTCGGCGCTAAAGCCTTCCGCCAGCGAGCGGTAGTAATTATCGAGGCTTGAGATATCGTTAAATTCGCTAATCTCGCTGCGGCAGAAGTTCTTCATCCCCAGCTCCTGTCCCTGATAGATAAACGGCGTGCCGCGCATGAAAAAGTACATGGCCGCGAGGGCCGTGGCGCCGATCTCGTTCTGATAGTCAGCGTCGCGCACCAGTTTCGACAGGGCGCGAGGCTGGTCGTGATTCTCAATAAAAGTGGTACCCCATCCCGCCCGGGCGAAGGCCAGCTGGCTGGCAAACAGGGTTTCCCTGAACGCCTTGACGCTCCAGTCGCATTCCCGGAACCACTCTGAACCATTTTCAACGTCGATATCGGCGGCGTGGAAGTCAAATATCATGTCGAAATAGCCTTCCGGGCCGATAAAGCGCTCATACTCTTCCAGCGGAACGCCGGGGGCTTCACCGACGGTCACGCAGCTGAATTTGTTAAAGGTCCTTTGCTTCAGTTCGTTGAGGAAAAGCTCAATCCCCGGCCGGTTGCGGGCCTTGCTTTTGACGGAGGCCAGGCCGTCGATACCGTCTGGCGGCAGCGGGCTGAAGTCCTGATCCTTTTTGATAAAGGTAATGGCGTCGATGCGGAACCCGGCGATCCCTTTAGCCAGCCACCAGTTAATCATTGCGTAAATTTCTTCGCGCAGCGCCGGGTTTTCCCAGTTCAGGTCGGGCTGTTTTTTATGGAACACGTGGAGATAGTAAGTCTCTTCGCCGGGCACTTTTTCCCACACGCTGCCGCCGAAAATAGAGCGCCAGTTGTTGGGAGTCGTGCCGTTAACCGCCGGTTTAAAAATATAGTAATCGCGGTAGCGGGAGTCCGGGTTCGCCAGCGCCTGGCGGAACCAGCGGTGCTCGTCGCTGGTATGATTGACCACCAGATCGATCATCACCTTTATCCCCATCTCGCCGGCCTGCGCTATCAGGTCGTCCACGTCCCGCATATCGCCAAAATCAGGATTCACCGCGAAGTAATCGGCGATGTCATAGCCGTTATCCGCCATCGGCGACTGGTAAAACGGTGACACCCAGATGAGGGTAATTCCCAGGGTCTTGAGATAGGGGAGTTTCGCAATGATGCCGCGAATATCGCCGGTCCCGTCGTTGTTGCTGTCATAAAAGCTCTTCGGGTAAATCTGATAGACGACGGATTCCTTCCACCATGCGCGCTGCTGGGGTGTGTTCATCACTTCTCCTTGATATGATATCGATACCATATTGAAATAAAAAAATTAAGCGGACGCTCTGATAATCAATTCAGAGTGCAAATCCTGCTCGTCGTACTGATAGCGGGTGCCGCTGATGAGCGCGAGCAGGCGTTCTACGGAAATTCTGCCCAGCTGCTCAATCGGCTGGCTGACGGTGGTGAGAGGGATGTTGATCATCTCCGCCACCGGCAAATTATCGAAGCCCACCACCGCAAGATCTGCCGGTACGCTCAAGCCGCCGGCGGTAAGGCCGGCAATCAGGCCGCAGGCGACCTCATCGCTGCCGGCAAAAATCGCGTCTGGGCGCTCGCTGGCGGCCATCTGCAGCATCTTGGCGGCGAGACCTTGTCCGTCTTTATAGGTATGCATCTGGCGGAAAATCAGCGCGGGATTGATATCCAGCTTGCCGGCCTGCATGGCGTCGATAAAGCCCTGGTTTCTGCGGCTGCCGTGGCCTTTCTGCTCGAAGGTGCCGCCAGTTGAGTAGGCGATATTTTTATAGCCCTTGCCGATCAAGTAGGTCACGGCGCCATAGGTCGCCCGGCGATCGTCCACTTTAACCACCGGCAGGCTGGTGGCCTCGAGGCTGGTATTACACAGCAGGATCGGGCCGTATTGCTGGTATTTCTCCAGCACGTTCTTATTGCTCTCTACCGCGCATAAAATCAGGCCATCGATGATTTTTTTCTTCAGCAGGTCGAGGCAGTTCTTCTCCTCCCCGGCGCTGTCGTGGTTTTGCACGATCAGCACCGAGTAGCCATTTTTGCGCGCGGTGACTTCCAGGGCATCGACCAGGCTTGCGAAGAAGGGGTTGGTAATGCGCGAGATAAGCACCCCAATACGGTGCGTTTTGACGCCGCGCATCTGCTGGGCAACGGTGCTTGGCTCGTAATCGAGCGCCTGCATCGCCGCCAGAATCTTCTCTTTTTTATCATCAGAGATATAGGGATGATTATTCAGGAAGCGGGAGACCGTGGTGACGGAAAGCCCGGCTTTTTCTGCTACGTCTTTTATGGTGGCCATAGAATTTTTATGAAAACGATATCATAGGTCGGTAAGCTATTTTCAGCCGCCGCTTAAGTCAACCGGCATGTTTTAAAATATGATCGATCTCACAACAATTTTATCCGCCGGGAGCCCCTGCGGTTATTCATCTGCGGGGGAGAGAGGGAATACCTTGCGAGAATCGCCAATCCGGCGGGAAATTTGCTAGAAAATGTTAATGGAGCGCATAAATAGCGGTTTCGCCTCTCGACGTCGGGCGCCGGGCTGCCTATTATTCTTGGGTTTGTTTATTTTAAGATGTTTCCGAGGGGAGAGACGATGCGAGCTGCGTTTTTAGTTGGGTGTGCCGCGTTATTACTGTCGGCCTGCAGTAGTGAACCCGTTCAGCAGGCGACGGCGGCCCACGTATCACCGGGCATGCGCGCTGCGATGAGCAGCACCGGGCAGGCAAACTGCGCGATGATCGGCGGCTCGCTGTCGGTGGCGCGTCAGCTGGACGGCTCGGCGATAGGGATGTGCGCGCTGCCTAACGGTAAGCGCTGCAGCGAGCAGGCTCTGGCCGGCGGCA
>NZ_JAQGFU010000150.1:0-10865 GCF_030078455.1 Klebsiella sp. Ech2A
CCCCATTTATTAAACCCGGGACCGATTTCCCGTCCGCCAATACGATCATCATCGAGCGCGCCGATCATTTCGGCCTTGCTCAGCTGCACCAGCTGCGCGGGCGCGTCGGGCGTTCACACCATCAGGCCTATGCCTGGCTGCTGACCCCGCATCCGAAGGCGATGTCCACCGATGCGCAAAAGCGTCTGGAAGCGATCGCCTCGCTGGAGGATCTCGGCGCCGGGTTTGCCCTGGCCACCCACGACCTGGAAATTCGCGGCGCCGGCGAGCTGCTGGGCGAAGACCAGAGCGGGCAGATGACCACCATCGGCTTCTCGCTGTATATGGAGCTGCTGGAGAACGCCGTTGATGCCCTGAAGGCCGGGCGCGAGCCGTCGCTGGAGGACCTCACCAGCCAGCAAACGGAGGTCGAACTGCGGATGCCTTCCCTGCTGCCGGACGACTTTATCCCGGATGTGAATACCCGACTCTCGTTCTACAAGCGCATCGCCAGCGCCAAAAGCGAGCACGAGCTGGAGGAGATCAAGGTTGAGCTTATCGACCGCTTCGGCCTGCTGCCGGACGCGGCCAGAAATCTGCTGGATATCGCCCGTCTGCGCCAGCAGGCGCAGAAGCTTGGCATTCGCAAGCTGGAGGGGAACGAAAAAGGCGGCATGATCGAGTTTAGCGAAAAGAACCACGTCAACCCGGTGTGGCTGATTGGCCTGCTGCAGAAACAGCCGCAGCACTTCCGCCTCGACGGGCCGACGCGGCTGAAGTTTATGCAGGATCTCGCCGAGCGGAAAACGCGCATGGAGTGGGTTCGCCAGTTTATGCGCCAGCTGGAAGAGAACGCCGTCGCCTGACCGTGACGGAGAAAATGGATACGGTGATATTCATCGTGTCCATTTTTTCATCCGACACATTCAGCAAACTTTACAAATGTTTTGCAATCCACCAGGGTTTCCCCACACTCCCCCGCGCCATAATTTGTTTCTGTTTTCGTAGAAAAATAACCACTTACTTATTGTGGTCATACACTCTTCGCGTATCTCTCTGTGGCTGGCGCTGGTTGCCGTTGTCGCCGCGCTGGCGCTTCCGGCCCATGCTAACACCTGGCCTTTACCGCCGCCGGGAAGCCGTCTGGTGGGGCAAAATCAGTTCCACGTGGTGCAGGATAACGGCGGCTCGCTGGAAGCCATTGCCAAAAAGTATAACGTCGGTTTTCTGGCGCTCCTGCAGGCTAACCCCGGCGTCGATCCCTACGTTCCCCGCGCCGGCAGCGTGCTGACCATTCCGCTGCAGACGCTGCTGCCGGACGCGCCGCGCGAAGGGCTGGTGATTAATCTCGCCGAACTTCGTCTGTACTACTATCCGCCGGGCAAGAATGAAGTGACCGTCTACCCTATCGGTATCGGCCAGCTCGGGGGTGATACCCTCACGCCAACGATGGTCACGACCGTGTCGGATAAGCGCGCCAACCCAACCTGGACGCCGACGGCCAATATCCGCGCCCGCTACAAGGCGATGGGCATAGAGCTGCCTGCCGTGGTTCCCGCCGGGCCGGATAACCCGATGGGGCACCACGCGATCCGCCTGGCGGCCTACGGCGGCGTCTATCTGCTGCACGGCACCAACGCCGATTTCGGCATCGGTATGCGCGTAAGCTCGGGCTGCATTCGCCTGCGCGATAACGATATTAAGACCCTGTTCAATAAAATTACCCCCGGAACCCGGGTGAATATTATCAACACGCCGATTAAGGCTTCCGTTGAGCCAAACGGCAGCCGGCTGGTCGAGATTCATCAGCCGCTGTCGAAGCACCTTGATGACGATCCGCAGACGCTGCCCATCGTGCTTAACGCCGAAATGCTGGCCTTCAAGGAGGCGCCGCTGACCGATCGGCCGGTTATGGATCGCGCTATCGAACTGCGTTCGGGCATGCCGATTGACGTGACCCGCCATCACCCGGACGCCGGTCAGGCGCTGTAATCACCCTATTCTGCCTGGCGGTGACGCGGTATTATTCGCTGCGTCAGGCAGAACATCCTTCCCCGGCGCCGGGTAAGCGGATTTGGGGGAAGAGAAGCCTCTTCCCCTTTAACCTCGCCTAACCACCGAAATCACTGCTGCGCGCTACGCCCGGCTCAATTCGACCGACCCGCTCCAGCTACGGAGCTCGCTCCTGTTTCAATTCACCTCTTGCGGCCTTCGGTTTGCCCTTTCCTCTGCACAGGTTCATCAGCGCGAAAGCGTCGGTTGAAACAACCGATACTATCAGCCTCAAGGGGGCAACGGGACAGCCTGCAACCTCAGGCGAGGAAACGGTGGGAGCGCAGCTACGCACGGCGTGCGCTGAGCGGAAACCGCTTAGCTGAGGGGTTCTGTATGGCGTTTTATTGGGGGGAGAGCCGTGGATTCAGACAGCGAGTCGCGGTCCATAAGGGTGTGAACCGCTTCGCAATCCTGGCATAACAGGGGAACAACTTACTGCTTACTACCGCGGCCTGATAAAGGGGTCAGAACCGCGTTTGTCAGTGGCATGACAGAGGGAACAGCTTATTTGTAGATAACCGCAGTCCCGTGCAGGGTGTTAGGACCGGTTACCGACGTAATGCGGAATGACGTTGCGCCCATTTCTTCAGCTTTCTGCGCCAGCTGGTCTTCCAGAGAGCCCAGGTTGGTGCCGGCGGAAGCGGAAACGGTGCCGATTTTTTGCTGGCCAGCAGGAGTGGATTGCACTTCAACGGCGGCAAAGCTTGCGAAAGAGAGTGAGCTTAGCACAGCAGCGAGGGTCAGAGTTTTGATGGTTTTCATGATTATTGTACCTATGCAGATGATTTTTTATTAGGGTCGCAAGAATTAAATTAACGATCGATAGGTAAATAATAATGTGACCTGCATCACACGTCAACGCATTTTTATAACGACCATTTAATTATTTATAAAAAACTTAAAATTCATATATATATGAATTATTTATTTTTGGACCGACTCTGCTGGTAGGTTGCGGCGTTTGTTTTTATAATGGCCCCTCAACAAACCAACATAGGTACAAGCGGCATCATGACAACTGACGTCCAAAGTTGCACAAAAAAAAGCCGTGGCCGACCTAAAGTGTTCGACAGGGAAGCGGCGCTGGATAAGGCCATGGCACTGTTCTGGCAGCATGGGTATGAGGCAACCTCCCTTGCCGACCTGGTGGAAGCCACCGGGGCAAAAGCCCCTACGCTCTACGCCGAGTTCGTCAACAAAGAAGGGCTGTTTCGCGCGGTGCTGGATCGCTATATTTCGCGCTTTGCCGCCAGGCACGAAGCGCAGCTGTTTGACGAAGAGAAGTCGGTCGACCAGGCGCTGCGGGACTATTTCACCGCGATTGCCACCTGCTTTACCAGTAAAGACACGCCGGCGGGCTGCTTTATGATCAACACCTCCGCGGCGCTGGCGGCCTCCTCTACCGATATCGCCAACACTATTAAGTCGCGGCATGCTATGCAGGAGCAGACGCTGACCCAGTTCCTGCAGCAGCGCCAGCTGCGCGGCGAGCTCCCGGAAAACGGCGACGTTCGCCAGCTCGCGCAGTTCTTAAACTGCGTCCTGCAGGGGATGTCGATCAGCGCTCGCGAAGGCGCCGATTTCAGCAAACTAATGCAAATTGCTGAGACCACTCTGCGCCTGTGGCCGCAAATTCTCCAGCCCTAATCCGCTCTGCTGTCCGGTGGCGTAAGTCACCGGGCCTGCCTCTCCTCCGCGATATCCCGCTGCCTTAACCCCATTTTTATTAATGTTTTCACATCCTTAAGTGTTAATTTGTTGTAAATGATATTGATAACAATAATCACTACGTGCAGAATTCGCATTTGAGTTTTTCAATATGTTTCACCCTGTAACAGTCGGTGCGCCCGCGCCGAAAAAATAGAACAACAATGCTTAACAACAAAGCAATTAACTCATAAAAGGAATGCGAATGAACACGCGTCTCTGGGTGCTCAACCCACTGCTGCTGGCTACCACCCTTCCCGTCTTTAGCATCCAGGCGGCCGAAGAAAACCTGATCGTTAGCGCCAACCGTACGCACCGTACTGTTGCCGAAATGGCGCAGACCACCTGGGTTATTGAAGGTCACGAAATTGAACAGCAGGTTCAGGGCGGCAAGGAGTTCAAAGATGTGCTGGCGCAGCTTATTCCGGGCATCGACGTCAGCAGCCAGGGACGGACAAACTACGGGATGAATATGCGCGGTCGCGCGATCGTGGTACTGATCGACGGCGTGCGGCTAAACTCCTCCCGCACCGACAGTCGTCAGCTCGACTCCATCGATCCGTTCAACATCGAGCACATCGAGGTTATCTCCGGCGCCACTTCGCTGTACGGCGGCGGCAGTACCGGCGGGCTGATCAATATTGTGACCAAAAAAGGCCAGCAGGATCGCCAGGTCGATCTCGAACTGGGCGGCAAAACGGGTTTTGCTAACAGCAACGATCATGATGAGCGGGTGGCGGCGGCGGTGAGCGGCGGTACCGACCACGCCTCCGGCAGATTATCGGTGGCTTATCAGCGCTTCGGCGGCTGGTATGACGGCAATAACGATGCGCTGATCCTCGATAATACCCAGACCGGTTTACAGCACTCCGATCGCCTCGACGTGATGGGCACCGGCACCATTAACATCGACGATAATCGTCAGCTTCAGCTGGTGACGCAGTACTATAAAAGCCAGGGCGACGACTACGGCCTGTACCTGGGGAAAAACATGTCGGCGGTGACCGGCGACGGCAAGGCCTACACCACCGACGGGCTGGACTCCGACCGCGTACCCGGCACCGAGCGCCACCTGATAAGCCTCCAGTATTCCGACGCCGACTTCTACGGTCAGAATCTGGTCAGCCAGATCTACTATCGCGACGAATCCCTGACCTTCTACCCCTTCCCGACCCTCGCCAAGGGCCAGGTCAGCAGCTTCTCCTCCTCGAAGCAGGATACCGATCAGTACGGAGCCAAAATTACCCTTAACAGCCAGCCGCTGGAGGGCTGGGACCTGACCTGGGGGCTCGACGCCGATCATGAAACCTTCAACGCCAACCAGATGTTCTTCGACCTTAACGAATCGATGGCCTCCGGCGGGCTGAATAATCAGGCCATCTACACCACCGGCCGCTACCCGGGCTACAGCATCACCAACCTTGCCCCGTTCCTGCAGAGCAGCTACGACCTGAACGATATCTTCACCGTCAGCGGCGGCGTGCGCTACCAGTGGACGGAAAACCGGGTGAATGATTTTGTCGGCTATGCGCAGCAGCAGGACGTCGCCAACGGGAAAGCCCGCTCGGCGGACGCCATTCCCGGCGGGAAAACCGATTACGATAACTTCCTGTTTAATGCCGGGATTGTCGCCCACATTACCGACCGCCAGCAGACCTGGTTTAACTTCTCCCAGGGCGTCGAGCTGCCGGATCCGGGTAAATACTACGGCATCGGTAAATACGGCGCCGCCGTTAACGGCAACCTTCCGCTGCTGTCGAGCGTCAACGTCGGCGATTCGCCGCTGCAGGGGATAAAAGTTAACTCTTACGAGCTGGGCTGGCGCTACACCGGCGACAACCTGCGCACGCAGCTGGCGGCCTACTACTCAACGTCGGACAAAACCATCGTCGTCAACCGCACCGATATGACGATTGACGTTGAGTCCGATAAGCGGCGTATTTACGGCGTTGAAGGGGCGGTGGATTACGCCTTCCCGCAGAGCGACTGGAGCACAGGAGCTAACTTCAACGTCCTGAAATCGCAGGTGAAGAGCGAAGGCAGCTGGCAGAAATGGGATGTGACCCTCGCCTCACCGTCGAAAGCCACCGCCTGGGTCGGCTGGGCGCCGGATCCGTGGGCGCTGCGCGTGCAGACCCAGCAGGTGTTCGATCTTAGCGACGCCAGCGGCAACAAGCTTGATGGCTACAACACCGTCGACTTTATCGGCAGCTACGCGCTGCCGCTGGGTAAGCTGACCTTCAGCATCGAAAACCTGCTGAACGAAGACTACGTCACCATCTGGGGACAGCGCGCGCCGCTGCTCTACAGCCCAACCTACGGCAGCAGTTCGCTGTATGAGTACAAAGGCCGCGGCCGCACCTTTGGTCTGAACTACGCCCTGAGCTTCTGATAAAAAAAGCCCCTCACCCTGAGCGTGAGGGGCAAATATCAATAAACGTCTTTTTTACGCTTTGTTATTCAGGATCAGCTGACCGTTACTATCCAGCGGAATTTGCGTGCCGGGGTCATGTTCCATGCGAATCTTGCCCTGCTGTCCGCCAATTTTGTACGTGACGTCATAGCCCAGCATTTTATCCGATTTGTCATACACCGTTTTGCAGCGCTGCTGCGTGGTGGTGTAGGTATCGCCTTCCTGCATCGATCCCTGAATCTGGTTACCGGCATAGCCGCCGCCCAGCGCGCCTACGACGGTGGCAACGCTGCGGCCACGGCCGCCGCCAAACTGGTGGCCGATAACCCCGCCGGCGACCGCGCCGAGCACCGAACCGGCAATACGGTTTTCATCCTGTACCGGACGACGGTGGGTCACGGTGACGTTACGGCACTCCTGACGCGGCGTTTTAACACTTTCTTTGATCGGCGTACTGGAGACCACCTGCGCATACTGCGGTCCGCGATCCAGTACGTTCAGACCGGCGACAGCTGCCACACCCAGCGCGGCGGCCACGCCAATCCCTATACCCGCCAACATTGATTTATTCACGGGGCATCCTCCGTTGTTGCTGATAGCAATAATTTTGCTATCTACCCGGGGAGCTTGCAAATGAGAAAGCGGATGAAAAATGCGAGGATCTGCAGCAAACGGCGGGGATTCAGAGGAATCCGAGAGGATATAGCGAATCTTACAGGACGATATTCCGGATAATCGCCCGGCAGCGCGTTATCTGACCGGGCGACGGCTCGGCGCGCTCCGCGAACCCGGAGAAGGCGCTAACGCCGTCATCCGGGAGCGGAGCGCCCGAGGATTAGTGCAGCTTCAGGCGCGGACGAATGATGCGGTTGATACGCCCTACCAGCATCATCAGGCCGGTTTTAAAGTATCCGTGCAGCGCAATCTGGTGCATGCGGTACAGGGAGATGTAAACGAAGCGCGCAATGCGGCCTTCGATCATCATTGAACCGCGCATCAGGTTACCCATCAGGCTGCCGACGGTCGAGTAGTTGGAGAGCGAAACCAGCGAGCCGTGATCCTTATAAGCGTAAGGTTTCAACGGCTTGTTTTTCATCTGCGCGAGGATGTTATGCAGCGCGCAGGTTGCCATCTGGTGAGCGGCCTGCGCGCGCGGCGGCACGAATCCGCCTTCCGGACGGGCGCAGGAAGCGCAGTCGCCGATGGCGTAGATATCCGCATCGCGGGTCGTTTGCAGCGTCGGCTCAACCACCAGCTGGTTGATGCGGTTGGTTTCCAGGCCGCCGATCTCTTTCATAAAGTCCGGCGCCTTAATCCCGGCAGCCCAGACCATCAGATCGGCCTTAATAAACTCGCCGTCTTTGGTGTGCAGGCCGTTAGCATCGGCGCTGGTGACCATAGTTTTCGTCAGCACCCGTACGCCAAGCTTGGTCAGCTCGCTGTGCGCGGCGCCGGAAATACGCGGCGGCAGCGCCGGCAGAATACGCTCCCCTGCCTCAACCAGCGTGACGTTCAGCGCTTCGTTGGTCAGCCCTTTGTAGCCGTAGCTATGCAGCTGCTTAACCGCATTGTGCAGCTCGGCAGAGAGCTCTACGCCGGTGGCCCCGCCGCCGACGATAGCAATATTCACTTTGCCGTTGGCACCGAGATCCGCGGAGTATTTCAGGAACAGGTTCAGCATTTCCTGATGGAAACGACGCGCCTGGTGCGGGTTATCGAGGAAAATGCAGTTCTCTTTAACGCCCGGCGTATTAAAGTCGTTAGAGGTACTGCCCAGCGCCATCACCAGGGTGTCGTAAGGCAGCTTGCGCTCGGCCACCAGCAGCTCGCCCTTTTCATCGCGCAGTTCACTGAGCGTGATGGTTTTGGTTTCGCGATTGATATCCGCGACTGACCCGAGCTGGAACTGGAAACCGTGATTGCGGGCATGAGCCAGGTAGCTCAGCGCATCTACACCTTCGTCGAGCGAACCCGTTGCCACTTCATGCAGCAGCGGTTTCCACAGGTGGCTATGGTTGCGATCCACCAGGGTGATTTTCGCTTTTTTGCTGCGGCCCAGCTTTTTACCCAGCTGAGTAGCCAGTTCCAGTCCGCCGGCGCCGCCACCAACGATTACTATTCTTTTCAATGGTGTAGTCACGTGACCCCCTAAAATTATTAACCAATTGTTAATTAAAAGTTATATAAATAGCCTTTAATTAACAACAAGTTACAGCATTGAAACCATTCAGCGAAATCGAGAATAACATGAACGGTTCATTGGTCATACCAAAATTGATATGCATCAAGTTTTACCGCATATTTTTTGCACAGGCAATCACGGAATCGATAAAAAAAAGCCCGCGGTGCGTTCACACAGCGGGCTGGAGGGGGGCTATCAGCCGAGGGTCTTAAAGGCCTTTATCCGCTGCAGATGCGGGGAGATACTCTTGAATTTATGACCCTGCTCGTTATCCCAGATGATTTCATAGTAGTGGTGCAGCAGCTCAGCCGAACGCTGGCTGTCGAGCGCTTCATCCTTGCGGGAAAGCATCACCAGGCAACGGTCGCGATTTTTCTCACGGAAGTTATTCACGCACTTCGTGCCGATATCCGCGTACTCTTCCGGGCGATCGATCTTCCCTTCCATGTTCTCATCGGGAAACAGGTTCGGGTTAAAAATAGCCTGGCGGATATCGCAGAGGAAACCAATCCGTTCCGCCCAGTAGCCGCCCAGACCGACGCCGCAAATCAGCGGCCGATCGTCGGCGTTGAGCTGCAGCATCTTATCGACCTCTTTTAACAAGTGCTGCATGTCGTGTTTCGGATGCCGCGTACTGTAGCTAATCAACCGCACGTCGGGATCGATAAACTGCAGCTGCAGCACCTTTTCATGGTTACCGGGGCTGTTAGAGTCAAAACCGTGTAAATAGATAATCATCGCATCCTCACCAGACAACAACGCCCTTCAGGTTTGCTACGCGGACTTCGCCTCCTGCCAGCGCGCGTGGAGCTGCTCCAGCTGCGCGTTGACCCTCTTCCAACGGGCGGAATCCCTTAGCTCCTGACGGGTAAAGGAACCTTTATGATACAATTTCGTAACACGCTCTGCTTTGATCGGCGACAGGTTATCCAGCACGCTGACCGCCCCCTTACGATTATTGCAGACCAGGATCATATCGCAACCCGCGTCCAGGGAAGCCTGTCCGCGTTCGGCATAGCTGCCCATAATCGCCGCGCCCTCCATCGACAGGTCGTCGGAGAAAATCACGCCGTCAAAGCCTAACTCCCCGCGGAGTACCGTCTTTAGCCAGTGCGGCGAGCCGCTGGCCGGACGCGGGTCAACGTCGGTATAAATGACGTGGGCAGGCATAATCGCATCAAGGCGCTGCTCCGCAACCAGGGTGCGGAAAACGGCCATATCCCGGGCGCGAATTTCCGCCTCAGCGCGCGGGTCGCGCGGCGTCTCTTTATGCGAATCGGCGGTTACCGCGCCGTGGCCTGGGAAATGCTTCCCGGTCGCCTTCATGCCCGCTTCATGCATACCGTCAATAAAGCAGCGCGCGATGGCCAGCGCCTTCTCGGGATCCTCATGATAAGAGCGCTCGCCAATGGCGGCGCTGATGTGGCCGACGTCGAGCACCGGCGCAAAGCTGATATCAATGTCCATAGCGATCATTTCGCTGGCCATCAGCCAGCCGGCCTGCGCCGCCAGCCTGCCGCCCTCTTCCATTCCCAGCAGTGCGGCAAAGGACTGCGCGGCCGGCAGGTGGGTAAAGCCCTCGCGAAAACGCTGGACGCGCCCGCCTTCCTGATCGACCGCGATCGCCAGATGATTGTGCGAAGCTTCGCGGATCTGACGCACCAGCTCGCGCAGCTGCGCCGGATCGTGATAGTTGCGGGTGAAGAGAATCAGTCCGCCAACCAAAGGGTGCGCAAGGATCTCCCGCTCTTCCGCATCCAGTTCAAAACCTTCGACATCCAACATTACCGGACCCACACTGACCTCTCTTATATTATGTGTCTAACTGACGCCAGGCCGCATCAGCCAGGGCGATAAACTGCCGGTCGCCGGTTTGCTGCCAGCGACGCTCGTACCAGCCCGCCATGAGCATCAATACCCACGGGCGCCAGCGCTGAATTTGTCGCCACAGCTGGCGTTCGCTAATCTTCGCCAGCCGGGCATACTCCGCCGTCAGCCGCCGCTGCTGCGCGGAATCAATCCACACGGCGGCAAGCTCCAGCGCAATATCGCCGTCGCCGGCATATTCCCAGTCGATCAGCCGCAGCCCGCCCTCGGTATGAACCAGATTGCCCGCATGTACGTCCATATGCAGCGGCGCCAGGCGCAGCGGCCGGGGCTCTCCGCGGCGTAGCAGGCGCTTGTACCAGCGCAGCCATAGCGGGGTTCGTCGCGAGCCATCGCTCTGCTGCCAGTAGCGTTCCAGCAGCGGCGCCAGCGCGATGCGCCAGCCCAGGCACGGCTGCCGGTGCAGATGATACAGCACCCCGGCCAGCTGCGGGCACGGCGGCAGCGCGCTTTTCATTTCACCGATGCAGTATTCCACCACCATCCAGCGCGGGGAGTAAAAAATCGGCGACGGCGCAAGCGTATCCGGCATCCGGGATAACGCGCGATATTGACGAAGGAAATCGCTGGCGGGCGCGGCAGGATCGTGCGGCTGGCGTAATACCAGCCGCCGGGGGCCGTCGCTGACGATGCAGCTACCGC
>NZ_JAQGFU010000151.1:0-10739 GCF_030078455.1 Klebsiella sp. Ech2A
TCACCCAGCAGCGCGCGCCCAAGGGTGCTTTTCCCCGCCCCGCTGCCGCCAATCAGCGCCAGCGAACCACCCGCGGCCAGCTCAAAGTTAATGTCCTGCAACAGCGCATCGCCCTGCGGGTTGCGGATCGTCAGGCCGGATACCTGCACCACCCAGCGCATCAGCTCCTGCTCCAGCGGTCAGTTTGCAAACTGATAGCCACCACCACCAGCGCGATACCAAGCGCAGGTAGCAGCGCCGCCCATGGGTTTAGCATCAGTCCGGGTAATCCGTCGCGCACCATTGACGCCCAGTCGATCCCGCCGGGAGTGGCGATACCGAGAAAACTGGCCGAGGCGAGCAGGTAAATCGCCGCGACTAAACGGGTTGTCCCATCGGCCAGGATACCGGGCACAATCACCGGCAGGACTTCGCGCCACAGCAGTAACGGCAGCGCGTCGCCTGCCGCACGCGCGACCTCAACGTAACCGGTATCGAGGACGGGATCCGCCAGCGAACGTACGTAGCGCAGGGTAAAAGGGATATTGAGTAACGTCATCCCGATCAACAGCGCGACCTGCCCGTTGCCAAAGGCATAGATCACCCCGATCAGTACCAGCAGCGGGGGCATGTACAGCAGCGGGTCCAGTAACACCACCAGCCTTCTCCCGCGATCGGGCAAAGCCACCAGCAGCAGCGCGCACAGGCTGCCTAAAAATGAGGAACACAGTGCGCACAACAGAGGGAACAGCAGAATATTACGACCGCCGCTCAGCAGACGGCTCAAAACATCCCGCCCCAGGCCATCGCTGCCCAGCCACAGCGTTTTATCCGGCAGTTGCCAGGCCAGACCGAGGCTACGCTGTGGGTTATAGGGGGCCAGCCACGGGCCACAGATAATCAGGGCAATCATCAATAAAGCGACGATTCTCACGAGCGCCTCCGCCAGGGATCGAGCCAAACCGCCAGGATATCCGCCGTGAACCAACACAGGGCGGTAATCAGCGCCAGCAGCATCGCTACTCCCTGAAGCAAAATAGCATCGCGGGTATTCAGCGCCGTCAGCAGCAGCTCGCCGAGGCCGGGAAAGCCAAATACGCGTTCCACCACCACGGCGCCGCCAATCAGGTAGGGTAAACTGGCGGCAAACAATTGGGCCAGCGGCCCCGCGGCCTGCGGCAGCAAATGGCGGGCCACCAGCGTCAGCCCGCGCACGCCGTTAAGGCGGGCGCTGAGGATATTGGGCGCGGCCGTTAGCCTTATCAGCGAGGCGCGTATCATACGCAGCAAATAACAGCCGCCGATCAGTCCCAGAGTCAGCGCGGGGAGAACCAGAATCGACCACTGGTCGCTGATATTGCCGGAAGCCGGCAGCAGGGAGACCGCCGGGAACCACCCCGCCCCAACCGCCAACAGCAGGATCATCAGCGTGGCAACAATAAATTCCGGGGTGCTTAATCCGCTCATTGCGATAAATGAGAGCAGCCGGTCCTGCCAGCGATCGCGATACATTGCCGCCAGTACGCCGCCGGTGCCTCCCAGCAGCAGCATCCCGCAGGCGGCCAGCAGCGCCAGCAGCCCGCTCCGTCGGGCGGCGGGAGCGATAATATCGGCTACCGGCTGTTGGCTGGTGATAGAGATGCCGGGATCGCCGCGCAGAATACCGCTAAGCCACTGCCAGTACCTTGCGGCGACGGGCCGATCGAGACCGAACTGATGCCGCAGCGTCTGCAACGCCTGCGGGGTGGCGCGTTCACCCAGTGCCTGCACTGCGGCATCTCCGGGCGCCAGCGCCAGGATGAAGAAGATCAACATGCTCGCCAGCCACAGCAGCAGCAGAGCGCTGAGCAGACGCCAGAGGACAAATCTGGCCATCATTGGCCGGCCGCCATTCGGGCGCTGCGGAACAGCGGGATCCCCTGGTTGAGCTCAACGCCCTGCAAGGCCGTCACCGCCGCCGAAAGCCCATCGCGATACCCCCAGAGCAAATACGGCCCCTGTTGCCACAGCTGTTGTTGTAACCGATCGAGCTGCTGCTGTTGGCGCTGCGGATCGAGCGTTTTACGCGCCTGCTCTACCCCTGCCGCAAAATCGTCCGGATACCACCCGCCATAGTTATAGGGGTTGTCATTACCGAACAGCATCGGGATCGCCGCCAGGAAGGGGCGATTTAACGCGTACATCGACAGCATCTGCGCCTGATGCAGACGCGACATATCCCCCAGATAATCGGCCTCGGCCACCGTCTCAACCCTGAGGGTAATGCCCACGTCGGCCAGCTGCTGGCGTAATAGTTCCGCCGCGTCGTTCAGCCCCGGAGTCAGATCGGCGGTCAGCAAGGTCAGCTGCGTGATCCCTTTTTTGCGCAGCAGCGCCTGCGCCTCGGTAGCATCGGTCCGGCGCTGAGGGAGCTGGCTGTCAAAACCGCTGAGCCCCTGGCCGAACACGTCATTCCCGAGATAGCCATAGCCGCCGAGAACCACAGCAAGCAGCTGCTGACGGTTGACCAGCGTTTTCAGCGCCTGCCGGACCTCAACGTCGTCAAACGGTTTGACCCTGGTATTCATGGCAAAGTAATAACCGCTGGCATTCGCCACGCCGCTGCGGATGATTTGCCAGCCCTGACGTCCGTCCACGCTGCGGGCGCTGCTAACCGGAATATCAAAGGCATAGTCTGCCGCACCGCTCAGCAGGGCGTTTACCCGCGCCGTGGCATCGGCCAGCGGGCGAATTTCAATGCGATCAAACCACGCCGCAGGCTGCCATGCGTAAGGGTTGCGGCTGAGCAGCGCCCCGTTCTGCGCGTTGAAGGAGGCGACCTGATACGGGCCGCTGCATACCGGGATCGCCGCATCGCCCCGCCCCTGCTTCCATACCATGCTGGCGGCGGTCAGCACGGTGGTGACCAGATCGGCACGCGGACGGGTAAGAACCAGCTCCAGCTCTTCGGCATTCACCACGCGGCTGGCCTGCATATCGACATCGCTGAAGAATCCGGCAAAGCCGGGAGAGGCGGCCAGGAAGCGCAGGCTCGCCAGCGCATCATCAGCGGTGAGCGGCGATCCATCGGAAAAGCGCACCCCGGAACGCAGTGAGACAGTCCAGCGCGTGGCATCCTGATTGGGGGTAATGGCACGACTCAGCTGATAGTCTGGACGGCCCTGCCTGTCCGCCACCAGCACATCGCAGACGTTACCGCTCACCACCCAGGGGTAATAGGTTTGCGCGCGCCCGTAATCGAGCGTTTCGCTCTGGCTGCCCAACATCACCACCCGGAGAGTCCGGTCAGCGGCGGCCTGCGCGGCGGGCAGAGCCATTGTCACACCCAGGAACAGCCACCCTGGCAGGCGTAATTTCATCATAGTTGCATCCGGGTAAACTGAATGATGCGCCCGAACACCATCCGGGCGCAGCGGGTAATCAGAATTTAATTTGCGTGCCGACGCCCAACACGCGGCCATGTCCAACGGTGACCGCCTCGCTGCCCGGACCGTAATACAGACCAATGTACTGCGGGCGTTCATCCGTCAGGTTTTGACCGAAGACGTAGACATCGAAGGAGGAGAATTCCAGACCCACTTTGGCGTTGTAGAGCTGGTAGGCATCAAGCTTGAAGTGGCTGCCGACATCCGCTTCACGACTGCCGACGTACTGATGCTGCGCCAGGGCGAAGATATTGGCTTCCGGCAGCCCCAGCCAGGCGGCAGAATCGTAGTATTGCAGCGTCAGGTTGGTGTTGAATTTCGGTACCGCCGGTACCCGGTTGCCATTGCGCGCGCCGGATGAGGCCGCGACATCATCCGAAACATTGCGTAATTCCGTATGGGTGTAACCCGCCCCGCCGCTGACCTTCCAGTGCTCTGCCAGCTGCAGCGAGCCTTCCAGCTCCATACCGTAGTTACGGGTATCCATCGGCTTCGGCACGAAGGTGAATGAGGCGGAATCCAGCGCGAACAGGTTTTCATCTTTTACGCTGTTATAGAACAACGAGGCGTTCAGCTCGGCACGCCCGTCCAGGAAACGGTTTTTGCTGCCGATCTCGTAGCTCCAGGAGGAGGAATCCTTATAAGGCTCATCCTTCAAGCCGCTGGGCGCGTTGTTGGTAAAATTAGGGAAACCGCCGCTTTTCGCGCCGCGGGCGACGCTGGTATAGATCGTCGAGTCATCGGTCAGGTCATAACTCAGCGCCGCGCGGCCCGTCACCATGTCGTAATTCAGCACCCCGCTTTGATTGAAGGAGGCCACCGTCCCGGGGAAACCGTTGGAACGATACAGCGATTCATAGGTTTTACGGTCATGGGTATAGCGACCGCCTAACGTCCCTTTCAGTTTTTCGGAGCCAAACAGCGGCACCGTCACCTCGCCAAAGGCGGCATAGCTGTCGGTGGTGTAATCTCCGTTACGCGTACCGTTGGTGGAAGCGAAGAACGCGGAATCATATTGGGTGGTCAGCTTGTAGCTGTCATGCAGATAGTTGATGCCGCCGACCCAGACAATATCCGCGTCATCGAGGCTACTCAGGCGCAGCTCCTGATACAGGCTGTTCTGGCTTTCGTCATAAGTACTCCAGTCGGTGGCCGGAATAAACGCCGACGTCGGCATACCGAACACTTTGCTAAACGTCAGCGCCTCGGAGTTATTGGTCAGATTTTTAAAATCGTAATGGTTCACCGCGGATACGGAGGTGAACTGCATCCGATCAAGCTGACGGCTGGCGGTTAATGACAGACCGGAAATCTCGCGATCGACCCAGCCTTTAGGATCCAGCGCCACAGTGGGGAAGTTCGGGCCATTTTTGAGAATGAAGTTTGACGGCGTGTTGTTGTCCCGCTCGTAGTTGCCGGTCAGCACGAAGCGGGTACGATCGTCGGGGGTGAAGACCAGCGAACCGCGGAACACCCCAGTTTCCACCTTGCCCAGCTTGCCACCCGGCGCGTTGTTATCCACATCGGCGCCCAGGTTGGAATAGGCGGCGGAGAAGCGCCCGCCCAGACGGTCCTCAATCAGTGGTCCGGAAACCGTCAGCTGGCCCACGTTCTCGGATTCACTGTTTAGGCCCGCTTCCGCACGCAAGGTGCCTTCAAAGGTATCGCCAGGCTGGCGCGTGGTGATGTTTATCGCCCCCGCCTGGGCGTTGCGTCCAAACACCGTGCCCTGCGGGCCGCGCAGGACTTCAATCCGTTCAACATCCAGGAAACGCAGATCCGCACCGAAGGCCGGTTGCGGCACGCCGTCGATATAGGTCACGACCGACGTATCATCAAAGCCGAGCGGCTGGGCCATCGGCCCGACCCCGCGGATCGACATATAGGTTGAGCGCATATCCCCCAGTGAGCTGAAGCTGATGTTTGGCACGTCACGGATCAGGTGCTCCACATCATCAATGCGCCGATCGCCCAGCGTCTGGCGATCGAACAAGGTCATGCTGACCGGGACTTTCAACGGATCCTCTTTCACCTTACGAGCCGTCACCACCAGAGTTTCTTCTTTTTTGCTATCGGTGGTTTGTTCCACGGTAAAAGCCGGGGCTGAAATCGCCAGGCCGCACAGCAGGCAGAGCGGTTTAATGGTGCCAGGCAGATTTTGTTTTAAGCGAAACTGGTGTGAACTGGTGCGCATGACCATCCCCATGGTGCTGAAACAGAAACAAAAAAAATCGTTTTATATCTGTCACAATTATATGGGGGTGGTCCTACGACACTCTAGTTAACTCAGCTATGAGCAAAGCCAAATGAGTTATGTTTTCAGCCAGTCAGAGGCTGAGAGAATCGCGCGGAGGCATACCAAATTTGCGGCGATAGGCAGTAGAAAAGTTACTGGGATGCTGATAACCCACATAGTAGGCGGCCTGCTTAACCGTCCACCCTTCCGACTCTAATCCCTGACGGGCACGGGTCAGGCGCTGGTCGCGCAGGAAGGCGAAAACCGACTGCCCCATGACCGCCTGGAACTTGCTTTTCAGCGCGCTGACGCTGATGCCAACATCGCGCGCCAGGTCGCACAGGCAGTGGTTGCAGTCCAGTTCGGTGACCAGCTTATCCCGCACCTTCAGCATTCGCGCCACGTCGCGATGCGGCGCCATCACCCCCACCTGGGGCACATCCTGATTCGCCGCGCGCAGCACCTGGGCCATCAGATCCAGTACGCAGCTATGGGTCTGCAGCCGACCAATCACGCAGTTATCGCAAAAGCCAAACAGCTCGTTGGCCCGATCGATGGTGTACTGCGGGATGATTAAGCTAAAGACATGGTTACGCTGCAAAATGCGTTCGACCTGATCCGCCAGCTCTTTATCGCTAATTCGTTCGGGAGCGGCCTGAATCACCAGGCTGCGGCAGTGATGTCCGCGCGGATTGCGGCACCACAGGCGCATACGATCTTTGGTGGCAATCACCTTCGCCATGCCCCGTTCTGCCGGCAGCGGGCTGCCGTCATCGAGGTGATAATTAGGCTCATCGCCGCCGAGGGTCAGTAAAATAGTCAAACAATGCTGAAGCGTGCCGCTGCGATGATCGTCGCCGTTGGCGGTCAGCTCATTGAGACAGAGGTTGACGCCATAGGGCAGCGTGACCGTTTTGATTGTCCCTTCAAATTCGCCAGACTGGCGAACCGAGCGGCTGGCATTTGCCAGCTCGTAGTCATAGCCCCACTGGTGCGCCATATCGGTTAACTGCTGCAGAGAATGTAACTGGTGAGTGGATTGCATAAAAAACCCTCTTTTGTAAGTACCCGGCTGGCGAAGTCGCCGGGTACTTAGTTCCCGAAACGAAACTCAGGGAATCATCATACTGGGGTTTATAAATATGTAAATAATAATCATTATCAATAATAGCGCTTGCCTGACGCTCTCCCCATGCAACAAACAAACGGGGCAGACTCTACGATCGCCGCATTACGGAAGCGCCCTTCTCAGCCTGGAGGGCGCTTCCGCAGCGGGTCAATGAGCCAAAACATCAGCAGTTCTCGCGCCGGTTGAGTCAGGCATCATCCCTCATTTAGCCTGCGAAACCACCAGGTAAGGCGCAACGCTGGAAAGCTTCTCGCAGGTCTCCGTCAGCTCACGTAATGCATTCGACTGAGCAATCACTCCGGCTCCGGCCTGGATCCAGCTTCTCCGCGCATCCTGAAACGCGCTGCGCAGGACCAGAGCCGCTTCGAACGATCGATCGCCTTCCAGCATCAGTATCGCGCCGGAGTATAGTTCACGCGGCACCGCCTCCAGGCGGAGGATGGCAGCCAGGGCCGGAAGCTTGGGAATACCGGATGCGGTGATCGCCGGGAACAGCACATCAAAAGCGTCCCAGGCATCGCGCCCCGACGCCAGTTTGCCGCACACCTGAGACCCCAGATGTTGCACGCTCCCCCTTTCGCGTACCGACATCAGATCGGTGACCGCCACCGAGTCGCGCACGCACAGCGTTTCCAGCTCCCCAATCGCCGCTTTGACCGAGATAACGTGTTCCACAATCTCTTTGCTATCGCTTTGCAGCTCAGCCCGATTGTAAGCATCTTCTCCCGCCGAACCGGATAGCGCGCGGGTGCCGGCCAGAGGTTCGCTGGTGACGATATCCTGCTCCACCGTCACCACCATCTCCGGGCTAAAACCGGTCGCGGCAAACGCCCCCTGCTGCAGCAAGAAACTGCGCGCCGGGGTATTGGACATTCTCCCGCGCCAGAGGGTCGCGGGCATGTCGATGCGCTCGGCAAGCGCCAGCGCGCGCGACACAATCACCTTGGTGTATTCACCGGCGGCGATCTCTTCAAGCGCGCGCGTCACCTGGTGCTGATAATCTTTCCCCTGCGCGGCCAGGTCGGCCAGCAGCGCCCCCCCGGCCGGCGCCGGGGAGATGTCCTGTAACTGCCGGGCGAGGTGCCGGCATTGGTCAGCGCTGTGCGCCAGGATCGTCACTTCCCCCGCGTCAAAAACCAGTTCATCACGCGGCACCAGGAGAGACAGCAGCGGCCACTCCCCGGGCGGAAACGCGATCCCACGAATGCAGGCCGCGTAGTTAAATCCGGCCATACCGAAAATACGCTGTCCTGCGCCGGCATGCTGCGCACGGAACTGACGGGCGTAGTGCGCCAGCGACGAGGTAACGGGCGCTGTCCGACAGCCCTCTTCGCTTTCGGTTATGGCCTGCGCGCCATCGGGCGAAAGGGTTAAACTCGCCCGTTTACCAAGGCCAACATACCAGCATGGCGGCCGCTCATAGACATAGTAATCCTCCGTCGGATTCTGCCGGATGAGGCTGACAATCGCGGCCAGGGTCCGCTCTGCCGGCAGATTGAGTCGAAGTTCGCTGCGTGTATCCGTCATGTTGACTCCTGAAAGTTAAACCGCCAGCCGGGCCGCCAGCGCTTGTTTGTTGATTTTGCCAATCGGCGTCAGCGGGAAAGCATCAACCAGCGTCAGCCGATCCGGCCATTTAAATGGCGCGACCTGCTGCTGTTCAAGAAACGCCCGCATCTCGGCCAGGGTGAGAGGGGAATGGGCGATGACGACCGCATGGATCGCTTCCTGCTGCTCAGCGAGCGTCTCTGCCAGCACCGTCACGTCGCGTACCAGCGGATGCGCCCGCAGGCACTCCTCGATTTCATCGGCGGCCACCGACTCCCCGTGGCGGTTGATGGTGTCGCGGGTTCGCCCCTCAACCAGCAGCTCGCCGCCGGGCAGCTGCCGTACCCGATCGCCGCTGCGGTAGAACCCCTCGGCGGCAAACGCCTGACGATTGTGTTCAGGCGCGCGATAGTAGCCGCGGATGGTGTAAGGCCCGCGAACCAGCAACTCCCCGGCCTGCCCGCGCCCCACCGGCAGGCCCTGCTCGTCAACCACCCGGATCTCATCCTCATCGCATAGCGGTCGGCCCTGCGTGGTGATAATCAGCTCAGGCGAGTCATCCAGCCGCGTGTAGTTCAGCAGCCCTTCCGCCATGCCAAACACCTGCTGCAGCTGGCATCCCCAGCGGGTCAGCAGCCGGCGGGCGGCATCGGCTCCCAGCCTCGCGCCCCCCACCTGAACCAGCCTCAGCGAGCTAAGGTCGGGTTGTTCCCACTCCGTCGCGTCCAGCCATAGCGTTGCCAGAGAAGGGACCAGCGCCGTGAGCGTCACGCGGTGCTGGTGAATCGCGTCAAACGCATCCTCTGCGGCGACGGTGGCCGGGACCACCACGCAGCCTCCGCGGGAAAAGATCCCGAGGATGCCCGGACAGGCGAGGGGAAAGTTATGCGCCATTGAAAGCACGGCCAGGTAGCGGTCATCCGGCTGGACATGGCAAAGCGCGGCGCTGGCGCGAAAGTTGTAGTGATAATCGGCGTGGGTGCGGGGGATCAGCTTGGGTAAGCCGGTTGTACCGCCGGAAAGCAGCAGCAGAGCAATATGCTGGGGCGCATCGCCGGGAGGCAATCCCGCCATCGCCGGCGCCTGGCTGGCGGAAAAACGCCGCTCCGCCGTTGAGAACAGGCTATGACAGTCGGGTGCCTTAGCGCTCAGGCTCTGCGCCTCAATTCCCGCCTGTTCGGCGTCACTCAGGAACCAGCGCGCCTGCGCCAGCTCCACCACGTGCAGGATTTCACGCTGGCGGTGAGCCGGTAGCATCAGCACGGGCACCGCCCCGTTGAGGATCGCCGCGAACAAGGCCACCACGAAATCGGCCCCGTTGGGCAACTGAATAACGACCGTTTCCCCGCTTTGCATCCCTCGCTGCTGGAGTTCACCGGCAAAACGACAGGCCTGGTTGATTAACTGGTGATAGCTCCAGCTGCGGTCCGGTTCGATCAGGGCGGTGCGGTCGCCATACTGCTGCCATTGCAGAATCAACTGGCCGAGCGTTTCCGGCTGCCAGTAGCCGCGTTGCGTATAGCGCTCGGCCAGCGCTACCGGCCAGCGCATCTCCTCCGGCAGGATACGACGATCGGGGGAGGCAATAGGTTCAGACATACAGCACCCCCGCCTGCGCGGTCAGACGTTCAGCATGCAGCCCGGTTTCGCGGGCAAGATCGTCCAGACCAAAGGTATGCCAGACGCTCCGGTTACGGATAACCTGCGTGGCGCAGGGCCCGCCGCTTACCGTCCAGCATGAGGTCAGCAGCATGGTGTCGTCGGGTCCCGGCTCACCCTCGAGGGTTGCGTGATAGTGACGCTGGCCGATCGTTTCACTGGCCAACGTCATCGTCGGCAATACCATCGGCTTTTCGACCGGCAGCAGCTCCACGAATACCGGCGCGCCGGGTGCCAGCCGCGGCAGCAATATTGACCACAGCGCCTGACGCGCCGGCGTCGTCAGGTGTCCCAGCACCCCGAAGGCGACGACCGCGCCCAGGCGCTCGGGTAGCTGCAGCTTGTCCACCGTGTCCGGGATAATCGTGACGCGCCGCCGCAGTTCCGGCCTGTGCGCCACGCAATGGGTCAGCACCGCGCGCATGGCCGGGGCTGGCCCCACCGCCAGAATATCCACCAGCGGCACGGTTTCGGCTATCGCCAGCACCGTTCGTCCGGTGCCAGCGCCGATATCCAGCACCGGGTCGCGAATATCGGTGAATGCCGACAGCCGCTCGCGCAGCGCGGTTTCACCCGCGGAGTGCGCGCGACCAACCAGATCGTAAAACTCAGCGACCGGAGAGTAGAAGTCTTCCATAGATTATCCTTCACTGAACAAGGGTGAGAACTGCCGTAATGCCTGCCGCACGCAGGCCACCACGGCGGCACGCTGGCTGGCAATGAAAAAGTGATCGCCTGGAAAACGATGCACGATACTCTCAGC
>NZ_JAQGFU010000152.1:0-10613 GCF_030078455.1 Klebsiella sp. Ech2A
GGAGGCGGTCACCCGCGCCGCCGCTCCAGCCGTGGGAGCCAAAGGCGCTGGCGCGCTTGTTGCGAAAACGCAGGCCGGTCATCTCTTCCACCAGGCCGGCGATTTTCGGCATCATGACGTTGTTCATGGTCGAGGTGCCTACCAGCACGCCTTTTGAGCGGAAGACGTTGGTGAGAATTTCGTTTTTGTCGCTGCGGGCGACGTTAAAGATTTTCACCGCCACGCGCGGGTCGATGTCGGTGATGCCCTGGGCGATAGCGTCGGCCATCATGCGGGTGTTGTTGGACATGGTGTCGTAGAAAATGGTGATGCGGTCTTCCTGATAATCCGCCGCCCATTTCAGGTACAGCTCGACGATTTGCGTCGGGTTGTCGCGCCATACTACGCCGTGGGAGGTGGCGATCATATCCACCGGCAGGTTGAACCCGAGGATTTCGGTAATTTTCGGCGTCACCAGGCGGCTGAACGGCGTCAGGATGTTGGCGTAGTAGCGCTGGCACTGTTCGAACAGCTCGGTCTGATCCACTTCGTCGTTGAACAGGTGCTCGTCGCAGTAGTGCTGGCCGAAGGCGTCGTTGCTGAACAGCACCGCGTCGCCGGTCATATAGGTCATCATGCTGTCCGGCCAGTGCAGCATCGGGGTTTCCACGAAGATCAGCTGCTTACCGTTGCCGAGGTCGAGGCTGTCGCCGGTTTTCACCACGTTAAAGTTCCACTCGGGGTGATGGTGGTGGCCGGTGATGGAGTCGATGGCGTTGGCGGTGCAGTAAATCGGGGTGTCCGGGATCGAGTTCATCAGCTCGGTCAGCGCCCCGGCGTGGTCCTCTTCCGCATGGTTAATCACGATGTAGTCGATATCGGCGAGGTCGATTTCGCTGCGCAGGTTCTGCACGAACTCGCGGCTGAATTTATGATCCACGGTATCGATCAGGACGTTCTTTTCTTCGCGGATGAGATAGCTGTTGTAGCTGCTGCCGCGCAGCGTTTTATATTCGGTTCCGTGGAAATCGCGCACTTCCCAGTCGCGTTGGCCAACCCAATGAATGTTATTTTTAACCAGAATAGACATAGCAACCTCAATTAATTCAGCGTTTTCAAAATAAGATGTTTTGCTTATATCAAGTTGCGTGCCAATTTTTTAATTAATTGATTTTTATTGATTTATTATTTTTCGTTAAAAATGTTGATGTCAAAATGACAATGGTTAAAATAGTCGTTATGACTATTTTGATTGTCAAAATGACAGTGAGGCAGCGATGAGCTTTTCCGTAGAGGCGCTGGCGAAAATCGCCATTGATTTGCAAAGCGATATCGGCCACGCCGACCGCTTCCCGCGCCTGATCGCCACCCTGCGGCAGATCCTCGGCTGCGATGCCTCGGCGCTGCTGCGCTATGAGGCGCACCAGTTTGTGCCGCTGGCGATCGACGGCCTCGCCCAGGACGTGCTGGGGCGGCGCTTTTCCCTCGAAGGGCATCCGCGTTTAGAGGCTATCGCCCGCGCCGGCGACGTGGTGCGCTTCCCGGCGGATAGCGACCTGCCGGACCCGTATGACGGGCTGATCCCCGGCCAGGAAAGCCTCAAGGTTCACGCCTGCGTAGGGCTGCCGCTGTTTGCCGGGCAGACGCTGATCGGCGCGCTGACCCTCGACGGCATGGACGCCGACCGCTTTGACAGCTTCAGCGATGAGGAGCTGCGGCTGATTGCCGCGCTGGTGGCGGGGGCGCTCAACAACGCGCTGCTAATTGCCCGCCTGGAGAACCAGAACGTGCTGCCGGAGCCGAGCGCGAGCTACCCGGCCGCCGACCGCCAGGAGATTATTGGCCTTTCGGCGCCGATGCTGCAGCTGAAAAAGGAGATTGATATCGTCGCGGCATCGGATCTCAACGTGCTGATTGACGGTGAAACCGGCACCGGCAAGGAGCTGGTGGCGAAAGCCGTGCATCAGGGCTCGCCGCGCGCCGCCAATCCGCTGGTCTATCTTAACTGCGCGGCGCTGCCGGAAAGCGTGGCCGAGAGCGAGCTGTTCGGCCACGTCAAAGGGGCCTTTACCGGGGCCATCAGCAACCGCAGCGGCAAGTTTGAAATGGCCGATAACGGCACGCTGTTCCTCGATGAGATCGGCGAGCTGTCGCTGGCGCTGCAGGCGAAGCTGCTGCGCGTGCTGCAGTATGGCGACATTCAGCGCGTCGGGGACGATCGCAGCCTGCGGGTGGACGTGCGGGTGCTGGCGGCCACCAACCGCGACCTGCGCCAGGAGGTGGTCGAAGGGCGCTTTCGCGCCGATCTCTATCACCGGCTGAGCGTCTTTCCGCTGTCGGTGCCGGCGCTGCGCGAGCGGGACCAGGACGTGGTGCTGCTGGCGGGCTATTTCTGCGAGCAGTGCCGTCTGCGGATGGGGCTGGGGCAGGTGGTGTTAAGCGGCGCCGCGCGGGCAAGGCTGGGCGCCTGGTCGTGGCCGGGCAACGTCCGCGAGCTGGAGCATGCGATTCATCGCGCGGTGGTGCTGGCGCGGGCGACCCAGGCGGGCGATGACATCGTGCTGGAGCCGCAGCACTTTCAGTTTGCCGGCGAAGCGCCGAACCTGCCGAGCGCCGCGCCGCTGGCGTCGACCCAGGCAATAAACCTGCGCGAGGCGACGGAAGCGTTCCAGCGCGAGGCGATCGCCCGGGCTCTGGCGGAAAATAACCGCAGCTGGGCGGCGGCGGCCCGGGCGCTGGCGCTGGACGTCGCCAACCTGCATCGGCTGGCGAAGCGTCTGGGGCTTAAAGAATCCCGGCCTGATAAAAGTTCTGCAGGTTAATCGCGCCGACCAGCTGGCCACTTTCATCCACTACCGGGGCGGCGCTGATTTTGTGCTTCATCAGGCGCTCTTTGGCTTCAACCGCGCGGCTCTCGGCCTGCAGCGTCACGCCGCTGCGGGTCATCGCCCGGCTGACGGTATCCTCAAGGGTGCCGCCGCCCACCAGCCAGCGGCGCAGGTCGCCGTCGGTGAATACGCCCTCGACGCGGTTTTGCGCATCGCATACCGCCACCAGCCCCAGCCCGGTGCGGCTGAGTTCGAGCATGGCGGCCATCACGCTGGCGGTGACGTCAACGCGCGGCACTTCCTCGTCGCGACGCATCAGATGATGGACCTTATTCAGCAGCCGTGCGCCGAGCGCGCCGGCCGGATGCGAGCGGGCAAAATCCTCTTCATTGAAGCCGCGGGCCTGCATCACCGCCAT
Source organism: Klebsiella sp. Ech2A (assembly GCF_030078455.1). Classification (NCBI taxonomy): domain Bacteria; kingdom Pseudomonadati; phylum Pseudomonadota; class Gammaproteobacteria; order Enterobacterales; family Enterobacteriaceae; genus Klebsiella; species Klebsiella sp. Ech2A. The sequence continues at coordinate 3,226 of NZ_JAQGFU010000152.1, forward strand.
CGCCAGCGCGTCGCCGAGCATCAGGGTGTTGACGGTGCTGGAGGTCGGGGCGAGGTGCATCGGGCAGGCTTCGCGCTCTACGGCAATGTCCAGCACCGCCCTGGCCGCCAGCGCCAGCGGGGATTTCGATTTGCCGGTCATCGCCAGCAGGGGAATCGATTTTTCCTCCAGCCGGGGCACGATCAGGTCGAGCTCCTTCGCCCCGCCGGAATAGGAGATAAAGAGCATCACGTCGCGACCGTCGAGCATCCCCAGATCGCCGTGCAGCGCCTCCGCCGGGTGGACAAAAAACGCCGGCGTGCCGGTGCTGGCAAAGGTCGCCGCCAGCTTTTTGCCGATATGGCCCGACTTGCCGATGCCGGAAACAATCAGTTTGCCTTCGCAGTGGATGATGGTTTCCGCCGCGCGGATGAAGTCGTCGCCCAGGCGTTCAGGCAGGCGGCTCGCCTCCTGGAGCTCCAGCAGCAGGGTCTGGCGTCCGGCTTCTAACAGAAAGTTACTCATGATCTTCTCCAGTTATAATCACTTTGATGCCTTGCTCTTCCAGCGCCCGCTGGAAGGTCGGGTCGATGCCGGCATCGGTAATCAGCATATCCACGCTTTCAAGGCCGCAGACGATGTTCGGGCTCTTGCGGCCAAACTTCGACGAGTCGGCCATCAGGATCACCTCCCTGGCGGCGTTGCACATCGCTTTGCTGACGGTATACACCTCGTTGAAGGTGGTGACCCCGGCGTTGAGGTCGATGCCGTCGGTCCCCATAAACAGCTTGTCGAAGCTGAACTGCTCGAAGGCATTCTCCGCCAGCTGCCCGTGAAAGGAGGCTGATTTTTTGCGAAAGGTGCCGCCGGGCATCAGGATCGTTTGTTCATTATCAAGCTCAGAGAGGGCGTTGACGATATGCAGGCTGTTGGTCATGACGGTGATGTTATTGAAGCGGCTGAGCAGGGGCACCATCTGCAGCACCGTACTGCCGGCATCGAGGATGATCGAGTCGCCGTCGTGGATAAAACGCACGGCGGCCTCGGCGATGCGCGCCTTCTTGGCGGTATTGATCAGCGTCTTATGATCGATAGGCGGGTCGCTTTCGTCTTTATTCAACACCACTCCGCCGTAGGTGCGAATGACGGTGCCGGCGTGTTCGAGGGTTACCAGATCCTTGCGGATCGTCGTGCCGGTGGTATCGAAGTGTTGCGCCAGCTCCTCGACCGAGCACTTACCCTGCGACTGCAGATGCTCAAGAATAGCTGCCTGTCGCTGACGTGGTTTCATAGCGGTTACATCCTGCGTTTAAAGTTTCGATGTGATAATTTCGCAAGATATTTACTTTTACAACGAAATTATACATGTTTCGGTTTAAGCGCTAATGATAGTGCATTCCGGCAGAGCGGATCATGGGGAAAGATCATATCCGGCCGCAATTCCTGCAAAAGTTTGCCCTCAAGCGCCGGAATTTGCTGCGGACGGGCGAAGACGGTCAGGCCCTTCATCAGCAGCGTGCCGCTGACGCGGTCGTGCTCATCAACCGCGATGGCGACGACTGCCCGCGGCCTGAAGCGGCCCGCCGAGCGCCCGACGCCGACTCGGCCCTGCTGACAGAGCGTATCAAACGCGCGGTTAAAGCGGCGGATCTGCCAGCCGCCGAAGGCGAGCTGGGCGATCCAGGCGATGGCGGCGACGGTAATCAATGCGCTAACCATGAATATCTCCTTAAGGCGTGGTAGCGGGAAGAACCCGGATCGCGGCGCGATCCGGGAGCCGGCGGTTAAAACATCACCTGGCCGCCGGTGACGTTGATGGACTGCCCGGTGCAGTAGGAGGCCTGCGGGCTGGCGTAGAACATCAGCACGTTGAGCACGTCCTGATAGTCACAGCCGCGCTTGAGCGGAACCTTGTCGACGTAGTACTGCTCGACCTCGTCTTCGGCAATGCCCAGCTTGTGGGCGTACTGCGGCAGCAGCGACTGGAACATCGGCGACTTCAGCAGGTTGCCGAGCATCAGCGCGTGGACGGTAATGCCGTACTCCGCCAGATCCAGCGCCAGCGACTGGGTCAGCCCCACGCCGCCAAACTTCGCCGCGCTGTAGCCGGAATTATGCTTGCTGCCCACCTTGCCGGATTTGGAGTTGATCTGAATGATGCGTCCTTGAATGCCGTCGCGGATCATCAGCCGTGAAAACTCCCGGGCGCAGAGGAAGTAGCCCACCAGGTTGACCTGCAGCGAGCGGTCGAAGTCGCCCAGCGTAAAGTCGCTGATAAAGGCCGCCCTGGCGATCCCGGCGCTGTAGACCAGCAGATCCACGCGGGCGAATATCTCGTCCACGCCGCGGGCGAGCGCGACGACGCTGGCCTCGCTGGTCGCATCGGCGCCAAAACCGTACGCCGTTCCTTCGCCATACTCGGCGTTAATCGCCTGCGCCACGCTGGTGGCCTTATCGCTTTGAATATCCACCACCGCCACGCGATACCCCTGCGCGGCGAGGCCACGACACAGAAACTCACCTAAGGTTTGTCCTCCGCCGATGACAACAGCAACCTGACTCATAGTTCTCTCCTTACAGCCTAAGCAAAAAATTTCAGTACACAGCCGGGGGCGATCGCCTCCGGTACCGGGCCGGCCACGTGAACCGTCCCCGGAAACTCCGCCACGCGGTGGCCGTCGAAGCGCAGCGTGATATGGCCCAGCTCGCGCAGATTCTGTTCCGCCACCTCGCCCACCGCGGTGACCGGATAGCGCTGTTCTCCCAGCTGCAGCTGCGCCCCCGGCGCCAGCGCGCCGACAAGCTCGCCGTGGTTGTGAATAAAGCAGTACTCTTCGATATCCGCCGGCGCGCCCTCGCGGAAGGTAATCAGCATCTGCTCCTCCAGCGCCATCGTCGCGCTGGCGCCGATGTGCGTAATGGTGGTCTGGTAAATCACGGTCATCTTCAGGAACCTCTTATTGGTAAATAAATCCGGAAACGAACCAGGCGATCAGCACCGTTGGCGCGCCGGTCAGGAAGCGGCTGACCAGCACCGAAGGCACCCCGACGCGCACCGTCTCCTGCCGGGCTTCGGCAAGCGACAGGCCGACCGGAATAAAGTCGCAGGCCGCCTGGGCGTTAATCGCAAACAGGGCGGGGAGGGCGAGATGCGGCGGAATATTGCCGAGGCCAATCTGCACGCCGATCAGCACGCCGATAACCTGGGCGATAACCGCGCCAGGGCCGAGGAACGGCGACAGCAGCGGGAAGGAGCAGATCAGCGCCAGCGTCACCAGCCCCAGCGGATGGCTGGCGAGCGGCGCCAGGCCGTGGGCAATCCAGTCGCCAATGCCCGAGGCCATGATGATGCCGATCAGCGCCGAGACGAAGGCCATAAACGGCAGGATGGTTTTCAGCACCGTGTCGATGGTGTCGCGCCCGGCCTGGAACAGCACCGCCACCACGGAGCCCATTCCCATGCCGACCCTGGCCAGCAGGCCGTCGCTCTGCTCGGTGATTTTTTTACTGGCGTCGTAATCGCGGCCCGCGGGCTGACGCGGGGCCGGTTCGCTGGCGTCGGCGCCGTCGACGGGGTGGATATTCTCTTCCTTAACCCCCGAGACGTAGATGTCCTCAAGGATATACTGCGCCAGCGGCCCGGACTTGCCGGTAGCGTGGATATTGATGGTCGGAATCCGCCGCTTCGGGTAGATGCCGCAGCGCAGGGTGCCGCCGCAGTCGATAATGGCGACGCCGATCTCATCTTCCGGCGGTTCTCCCTCTTTAAAGCCGTCCACGGCCGGCCAGCCGGTGAGCCGGGCGAGCTTGTCGACGATCGCCGGGCGGGTTCCGGCGGTGATATAGACAATTTTTTTGCCTTCGACGGCGTCCAGCTCCAGCGGGCCGCCCCAGCCGCTGGCCCCTTTTTCAATACGAATACGCGTCATGATGCAGCTCCGGACAGATGCACTTTTTGTGCAAGCTGGATGGCCATTTTTTTCTCAAAAATGGAGGTAGTCAGGTCGGTCACCCAGCCGCGGAAGAAGTTGGTCACCAGGCCGACCAGCAGATAGCTCACCGCCAGCGGCCCCAGCGGCAGGCCGAGGGTGGTTAAGCCGTTGGCGATCCCGAGATAGACGAACAGCTCGCCGGGGTTGATATGGGGAAACAGGCCGTTCATGGAGTGGCAGCTGTAGGAGGCCGCCGCGTAGTAGCTGGGCTTGTACTTCTCGGGCATAAAGCGCCCGAGGCTCAGGGTCATTGGGTTGCAGAAAACGAAGGTCCCGATGCAGGGCAGCAGCAGGTAGCGGGAGACCGGATTGCCGGCGCAGCGCTGCGCCAGCCTTTCGATCCGCTGCTGGCCGATAAAGTTGATCAGCGCGTTCATGATAACCAGCAGGCTGATCAGCAGGGGCAGGATCCCGGTCACCATCCCGGTAAAGACCTCGCCCCCTTTCTGAAACAGGCCGATAAACCATTCGGCGCCGTGGGTAATAACTTCGATCATTATTCTCTCCTTTGTAGCGTTATTTTTCTTGCTAACTGGCAGCTGATTTTAATCACTTTGAAAGGTTTAAAAGTGTTAAATTGATCGCAAAATGAAAGATAAATATTTTAATTTGAAAGTTTATTGCCGGCTGGATGAAATTTTTGCCCTGAGAAGATGCCGGGAGGCGGATCGTCGGACGGGGAGAGAGGCGGGACCGGCAGGACTATTTTGTCCGCGAATAGATTGCCGCTTCCTTGTTGACGGCCGCATGCTTTACCATAATTACCCTTTGCCGAATTTGTTAAATGGAAGCCCCATGTTGAAGCGTCGCTATCTGGCACTACTCCCGCTGTGCGTACTCCTCGCTGCCTGTAGCAGCAAACCTAAAGCCACCGCAGTAACGGAGACCACGGGAGGATCCGGTGGCTTCCTGCTGGAGCCGCAGCATAACGTTATGAATATGGGGGGAGATTTCGCCAACAATCCTGCTGCGGAGCAGTTCATCGACAAAATGGTGAGCAAGCACGGGTTTGACCGGCAGCAGCTGCACGAAATTCTCTTCCAGGCTAAGCGCCTGGACTACGTCCTGCGCCTGATGGACCGTCAGGCCCCGAGCGGGCTGCCGCCGACCGGGCCGAACGGCGCGTGGTTGCGCTACAAAAAGCAGTTCATTACCCCGGATAACGTGCAAAACGGCGTGGCGTTCTGGAATCAGTATCAGGACGCGCTGAACCGCGCCTGGCAGGTCTACGGCGTGCCGCCGGAAATCATCGTCGGTATTATCGGCGTCGAAACCCGCTGGGGCCGCGTGATGGGGAAAACCCGCATTCTCGACGCGCTGGCGACGCTCTCCTTTAGCTATCCGCGACGCGCGGAGTACTTCTCCGGCGAGCTGGAAACCTTCCTGCTGATGGCGCGTAGCGAAAGCGACGATCCGCTGGACCTCAAAGGCTCGTTCGCCGGCGCCATGGGCTACGGCCAGTTTATGCCCTCCTCGTACCGCCAGTACGCGGTGGATTTCAACGGCGACGGGCATATCAACCTGTGGGACCCGGTGGATGCGATCGGCAGCGTGGCCAACTACTTCAAGCAGCACGGCTGGGTGAGCGGCGATCTGGTTGCGGTACCGGCAATGGGCCAGGCGCCGGGGCTGGAGAACGGCTTTAAGACCAGTTACAGCGTATCGCAGCTGACGGCGGCCGGCCTGACGCCAACGCAGCCGCTGGGTAACCATCAGCAGGCGAGCCTGCTGCGCCTCGATATCGGCACCGGCTACCAGTACTGGTACGGGCTGCCGAACTTCTACACCATCACCCGCTATAACCACAGCACCCACTACGCGATGGCCGTCTGGCAGCTCGGCCTGGCCGTTTCTCAGGCCCGCGGGCAGTAGGCCTTCCCCGAGACTTCCCTCTGCCCGGAGGGGAGTCTGTTACATTTTGCAGCATTTCCCTTCGTTGACGCTGATTTACATTATTCCGCCGATCCAATAATGTTACGTTATAACATATTGATTGAGGCAAAGATGTTCATCTCTCTTTTTTCAAGCTCCGCCGCGCTGCGCGTGGGCTTCGCCTGCGTCCTGCTGGCGCTGCTGTGGCTGGCGACCTGGTGGGCGGTAACCCTGCCATGATCGAACTGGAAAACCTGGTAGCCGGGTATGAAGAGCTGGCGATCACCCCCGCGCTAAGCGGCGTTATCGCTGCAGGCAGCCTGACGGCCATCGTCGGCCTTAACGGCTGCGGTAAATCGACGCTGTTAAAAACGCTGGCCGGGTTTATTCCCCCGGTGAGCGGCTGCCTGCACTGGCGCGCGTCGCGCCCGGTTATCGGCTGGCTGGCGCAGCGGCATTCGCTGGAATCACAGTTTCCCCTCGTGGTTCGGGACGTGGTGAACCAGGGCGCCTGGCCGCAGGTCTCGCTTCTGCGCGGCATAGGCGGCGAGTTCCGCCGGCGCGTTGACGCGGCGCTGGATCGCGTTGGCCTGGCGTCAATGGCGAAAACGCCGATTGAAGCGCTGTCCGGCGGGCAGTTCCAGCGCATGCTGTTTGCCAGGGTGATGGTCCAGCAGGCCCCGCTGGTGATGCTCGACGAGCCCTTTACCGGGATCGATGAGTCGACCAGCCGCGAGCTGATGACGCTGATCCTCGAGATGCACCGGCAGGGGCAGACCGTGCTGGCGGTGCTGCACGATAATCAGCGCGTCGCCGAATATTTTCCGGAAACCCTGCTGCTCGAATCCCGGCACGCCCGCTGGGGCGAGACCGGCGAGGTGCTTCCCGCCTTCGAATCCGCGAGGCTGGCATGATCTGGCACACCTTCTTTCAGCCCTTTATCGAATTCGGCTTTATGCGCCGCGCGCTGGTGGTATGCCTCGCGCTCTCGCTGAGCACCACCGTGCTTGGGGTTTTCCTGCTGCTGCGGCGCATGAGCCTGATGGGCGATGCCCTGTCGCACGCGATTTTGCCCGGCGTCGCGGTGGGTTACCTGCTTAACGGCATGTCGCTGCTGGCGATGTCGGTGGGCGGTTTTATCGCCGGCATTGCGGTGGCGCTGGTGGCGGGGTGGGTCAGCCGCCGCACGCCGCTCAAAGAGGACGCTAGCTTCGCCGGGTTTTATCTTGGCTCGCTGGCGCTGGGGGTGACGCTGGTGTCGCTGCGCGGCTCCAGCGTCGATCTGCTGCATCTGCTGTTTGGTTCGATTCTGGCGGTGGATAAGGATGCGGCGCTGTTCGTCGCCGGGGTCGCCAGCCTGACGCTGATCTGCGTCGCGCTGCTCTACCGCGGGCTGGTGAGCGAGGCTTTTGACAGCGCGTGGCTGCAGGTCAATAACCGCCGGCTGCCTGCGCTGCTGCACGGCCTGTTTCTGGCCCTGCTGGTGCTGAACCTGGTGGCGGGTTTCCAGGTGCTGGGCACCCTGATGGCGGTGGGCGTGATGAT
>NZ_JAQGFU010000153.1:0-10574 GCF_030078455.1 Klebsiella sp. Ech2A
GCTCAAGATAGCGGCTGACCATCGGCCGCGACATGCCCAGCGCCCGCGCGGCGGCGCTAAGGCTGCCCAGCTCGCAAATGCGGATATACACCCTGGCGGCGATAATTCTATCCATACGTCGTTTCCATCTGCACGTTTTATGAAACTCAGCATCTCTTTTTTCAGGAATTTTCGCAAATCAGGAAATACGTAAAATAGCGTTATTCACCCGACATTGAGAAAACAATCATGAAACTTTCGACCCTTGCCATCGCCACCGCCCTGTTCAGCAGCGCCGCCTTCGCCGCGCCGCTGCAGCTGCAAACCTACAACCCGCAGGATAAAGGGATTTTCGCCGTCAACTCCACGCTGGCCTCCGGCCCTCACGAAGCGGTGCTGTTTGACGCCCAGTTCAGCGTCAAGGACGGCGAGAAGCTGGTGGAGATGATCCGCAAAAACGGCAAGCCGCTGAGCCGGATTGTGATCACCTCCGGCGATCCGGATTTCTACTTCGGCCTTGAGCCGCTGGTTAAAGCCTTCCCGCAGGCGAAAATTGTCGCGACGCAGGAAGTGGTCAATCACATTAACGCCACCAAAGCCACGAAGCTGGCCTACTGGGGACCGCAGATGAAAGACGGCGCCCCGCAGCAGGTCTATGCTCCGCAGGTGATTGAAGCCCACTCCTTTACCATCGACGGCGAGAAGGTCGAAATCCGCGAGCCGGATAGCTACGCCGCCTTTGTGTGGATCCCGGGCAACAAGGCCATTCTCGGCGGGACCGGCGTCGCCTGGGACATGCACGTCTGGACCGCCGATACCCAGACCGCCGAGAGCCGCCGCCAGTGGCGTAAAACCCTCGACGATATGGCCGCGCTGCATCCGCAGCAGGTGATTCCGGGACACTATCTCGGCACGCCGCCGGCGGGCGACCGGGCGATCGTCTTCACCCGCGACTACCTGCAGCAGTTTGAGCAGGCGCTGAAGAACCATAAGGATTCCGCCGGGGTGATTAAAGAGATGAAGCAGCGCTGGCCGAAGCTGGCGGAAGAGAGCTCGCTGGAGCTGAGCGCCAAGGTCAACACCGGCGAGATGAAGTGGTAGCCGCAGACTGTTCCTAATCCGCGAACGTGAGGTTGCCATTGGTGAAAATATAGACCACCATAGAGTGCGCGGTTCGGTTAACGGGCCGCCGTTAGGGTTATATTTCGTCCGGCTTCGCCGGGCTTGTCCTTGAAACAGAAGTGGATTAAGGAGTAAGAATGAAATCGAACCATCAGGCACGTCATCTTCTCGGTCTGAACTATAAGCTGTCCCAGCAGAAAAAAGTGGTGCTGGACGGCGATGTGGAAACCACCATCAACCACGCTCACGCCACCGGCCGCAAACGCCGCGCGGGCTAATTTCTCGACTGAGTGATGATAAAAACACCGTCCTTTTGCCAGGATGGTGTTTTTTTAACGCTATCCCCCCTCTTTAACCGCAACTGCTCTATACTCTGCCCGCAGCATTCCCCGCCAGCCCGCTCGTCTATCGCCGCGCCGGGCCTGAAGCGATTATCAAGGAGTTAGTGCGATGCAATTCACCCATAAAAAAAACCGTTCCCTGTATATCCCCTACGCGGGCCCCGTCCTGCTCGAGTTCCCGCTTCTCAATAAAGGTAGCGCCTTCAGCATCGAGGAGCGCAGCAGCTTCAACCTGCTGGGCCTGCTGCCGGAAGTGGTTGAAACTATCGAAGAGCAGGCAGAGCGCGCGTGGATCCAGTATCAGGGGTTCAAAACCGAGATCGACAAGCACATTTACCTGCGCAATATCCAGGACACCAACGAAACCCTGTTTTATCGCCTGATTGGCAACCATCTGGAAGAGATGATGCCGGTCATCTATACCCCGACGGTCGGCGCCGCCTGCGAACGCTTCTCCGAAATCTATCGCCGCGCCCGGGGCGTATTTATCTCCTATCAGAACCGACATAACCTCGACGATATCCTGCAAAACGTGCCTAATCACAACGTTAAGGTGATCGTGGTTACCGACGGCGAGCGTATCCTCGGCCTTGGCGATCAGGGCATCGGCGGAATGGGCATCCCTATCGGGAAGCTGTCGCTGTACACTACCTGCGGCGGGATCAGCCCGGCCTACACCCTGCCCGTTGTGCTGGACGTCGGAACCAACAATCAGCAGCTGCTCGACGATCCGCTGTATATGGGCTGGCGCCACCCGCGTATCACCGATGACGAGTACTATCAGTTCGTTGATGACGTTATCCAGGCCATTAAGCACCGCTGGCCGGACGTGCTGCTGCAGTTTGAAGACTTTGCCCAGAAGAACGCCATGCCGCTGCTTAACCGCTACCGGAATGAAATCTGCTCGTTCAACGACGATATCCAGGGCACCGCTTCGGTCACCGTGGGGACGCTTATCGCCGCCAGCCGCGGCGCCGGCAGCCAGCTGAGCGAACAGAAAATTGTCTTCCTCGGCGCCGGTTCCGCCGGCTGCGGTATCGCCGAGCAGATCGTCGCCCAGATCCAGCGTGAGGGCCTGAGCGAGGAGGCCGCGCGCCAGCGCGTCTTTATGGTCGATCGCTTCGGCCTGCTCACCGACGCGATGCCGAACCTGCTGCCTTTCCAGAGCAAGCTGGTGCAGAAGCGGGACAACCTGCAGCAGTGGGATACCACCAGCGACGTCCTCTCGCTGCTGGACGTGGTGCGCAACGTCAAGCCCGATATTCTGATCGGCGTTTCCGGCCAGCCGGGACTGTTCACCGAAGAGATTATTCGCGAGATGCATAAGCACTGCCCGCGGCCGATCGTCATGCCGCTGTCGAATCCCACCTCCCGGGTAGAGGCGACGCCGCAGAACATTCTTAGCTGGACCGACGGCGAAGCGCTGGTTGCCACCGGCAGCCCGTTTGCGCCGGTGACGCTGAAAGGCAAGCAGTACGTGATTGCCCAGTGCAATAACTCCTACATCTTCCCGGGCATTGGTCTCGGGGTGATCGCCTCCGGCGCTTCGCGGGTCACCGAGGATATGCTGATGGCCGCCAGCGAAACGTTGGCGAAGCACTCGCCGCTGGTGAACAACGGCGAAGGCCCGGTGCTGCCGGAGCTGAAGGATATTCAGACCGTATCGCGCGCCATCGCCTTTGCGGTGGGTAAAGTGGCGCAGGAACAGGGCGTGGCGGTGAAAACCTCCGCCGAGGCGCTGCTGCAGTCGATCAACGATAACTTCTGGCAGCCGGAGTATCGCAACTACCGCCGGACGTCGATTTAATTGCTATTCGCCTGAACAAAGCGTCCGGATAACGGCGAACGCGGCGGGCCTCAACGGGGCCCGCTTTTTTTTGCTTAACGCTCTTACCCGCATCCCTGCCATTTTTAGCCGCTGGCTAAATCGACGATCTCCCTCTACACTGCCTGCACCCATCAACTAACTGAATAGAAAAGGAGGATCCCATGCCGTACTGTGAAATGTTTAATTTTTCACATACATTTGGCGATCGCACCCCCTCAAGCGTTATCGGTATCGTGCTGCGATAACTTTAGCTTGAGCGAAGAAACCAAACCTTAGTCCCCTTCCCTCGGGCTTACCGGGTTATCGTCAGCGATGTTTGACGAGGCATTTCCATGCCTGTAACTCTTGAGTAAGTTCACAATGAGCACATTCTTAACCGCACAATCTCTGTACGTTGAAACGGCATTTGGCCCCTTATTCAACGATCTCTCCTTTACCCTCAAAAAAGGCGACCGCGTTGGCCTGATTGGCTATAACGGCTGCGGAAAAAGTACCTTACTGCAGGTGCTCGACGGCACGCTTACGCCCAATTCCGGCCGCGTGGCGCTGGCTAACCACTGCCTGATGGCCCGCGTGGAGCAGCATCTGCCGCAGGCGGTATCAGCACAATCGCTGGTGCAGGCGGTGCTCGCCCGCCTCCCCACCGCGGGTCGGGAAAACCATCGCTGGCAGGCGGAGCGCCTGCTGGCTGAAATGGGCTTTGACGACGACAGCTTCGAGCAGCAGGCGGCCACTCTGAGCGGCGGCCAGCATACCCGGCTGCTGCTGGCGCGGGCCCTGATTCAGCAGCCTGACCTGCTGCTGCTTGATGAGCCCGGCAACCATCTCGATCTGCCGACCCTGCTGTGGCTGGAAAGCTTCCTGCAAACCTGGCAGGGGAGCTTCGTCGTGGTGTCGCACGACAACCTCTTATTGGATGCTGTAACTAATAGCAGTTGGATCCTGCGCGACCACAGCCTGCACGCCTTCTCTCTTCCCTGCAGCGCCGCTCGCCGGGCGCTGCAGGAGCAGGACGAAAGCGACGCCCTGCGCCATAGGGCCGAGCAAAAGGAGATCGACCGCGTCACCGCCAGCGCCAGGCGGTTAGCTACCTGGGGCCAGGTCTATGACAACGAAGATCTCTCGCGCAAAGCCAAACAGATGGAAAAACAGGTGCTGCGTCTGCAGGAGAACCAAACCAGCGTGACCGCCGGAACGCCGTGGCGGCTGGCGCTGCACGGCGACGCGGTGCAGGCCGACCGGCTGCTGGAGATGGAAGGACTGCCGGTCCCGCCGGCGCCGGGCCTGCCCGCCCTCTTTACCACCGGGCTGGCGCGGCTGAAAAGCGGGGATCGGGTCGCCATCATGGGCCGCAACGGCGGCGGAAAATCGTCGCTGCTGCGCCTGCTGTGGCGACAGCTGCAGCAGCCGACGCCGGACGCCGGGCTGCGTCTGCATCCCCGCCTTAGCCCGGGTTACTATGACCAGACCCTGCATCAGCTGGACGACAATCACGGCCTGCTGGAGGCGCTTGAGGCCTTCGCTCCGGCGCCGGAAGTGCGTAAACGCGCGCTGATTTCCGCTGGCTTCGGCTGGGCTCGCCACGCGCAGAAAGTCAGCACTCTCAGCGGAGGCGAGCGCTCCCGGCTGCTGTTTGTCGGGCTGTCGCTGGCGCGCTATAGCTTGCTGCTGTTAGATGAGCCCACCAACCATCTTGATATGGAAGGCAAAGAGGCGCTGGCGGATACGCTGCGGGACTACCCCGGCGGCCTGCTGCTGGTCAGCCATGACCGCCAGCTGATCGCTCGCAGCTGTAACCGCTTCTGGCTTATCGACGACCAGGGCCTCAGCGAATGGCACGACGTTGACGAGGTCTATGCCCGGCTGGGCAATGCGACCGGCCGCGGCGAGCGGTCAGCCCCGACGCCAGAGGCGGTAACGCGCGTGGAGGAGAGCGACGCGCTGCTGGAACGGTTGATTAGCCTGGAGCAGCGCCTGGCCGAGGATATGGCGCGCAAGCCTAAGCATCAGAAACCGCAGCAGCAGGCGCGGTGGCAAGAGGAGATCGCGGAAATCAATGCCAGACTGAGTTAACACCCAACCCGCCCGTCCCACAGCGTCAAGCCTGGGCCGGGCGGCGTGTAGCAAACTACTGCGGCTGCTTCGCTTTCCAGGCATCCCATGCCTGTTTAATTTCCTGCTTCGCCGCCGCGGCGTCGTTAAAGCCGTTCAGCTCGACCTTTTTGCGGCCCTCCGGCAGCTGCTTATAGACCCGGAAGAAGGCCTGCAGACGCTCCTGCTCCATTTTCGGCAGATCGCTGATGTTCTTAATATCATCATAGGTCGGGTCAATTTTGCTGGCCGGCACGGCGATGATTTTATCGTCCTTCTCTCCGCCATCGATCATCTTCAGTACGCCAATCGCCCGCAGCTTAATCAAGGTGCCCGGCGCCATCGGCGCACGGGTATAGAACACCACGTCAAGCGGATCGCCATCGCCGGCCAGCGACTGGGTCAGCGAGCCGTAGTTGGCCGGGTAAGCCACCGGCATCGACTGGAAGCGATCGGCGATGATAAACCCGGTTTTGGCGTCAGTTTCATATTTGATAATGCCGCCGGTCGGAATTTCAGTAACCGCGTAAAACTCCTCCGGATTGTTTTCCGGCTGCGGGAAATCCAGTACGTTGTGGGCCTGAGCGGCGGCGGAGAAGAGCAGCGTTGCGGCGAGGATGCTTTTTACCAGATGCATTGGGTTATCACTCTGTTGTTATAAGAAATTGTCCGCTAACAGCCTGCCGATCGGCTATGAAAGAAATATGATCAATTCATGGCGTGAATATTAACCGCCATAAAATTGACTAAAAAACGAGCATTTTGCTATCCGTGCTGGTTGAAACCACATTTTTCACTATCAAACTTGCATTGCGCGGCATAAGAGTTAATCCTTAATGAGTATTATTCACAAAGAACGCGACGTAATTTGTCACTAATATCAAGGAGAAAACATGAGAGCTGCCGTTGTCACTCACGATCATCAGGTCAATGTAACGGAAAAAACGCTGCGTCCCCTGCAACATGGCGAAGCGCTGCTGAAAATGGACTGCTGTGGCGTCTGCCACACCGACCTGCACGTCAAAAACGGCGATTTTGGTGATAAAACCGGCGTCATCCTCGGACATGAGGGCGTCGGCGTGGTTCTGCAGGTCGGCCCCGGCGTCAATTCACTGAAACCCGGCGATCGCGCCAGCGTGGCATGGTTCTTTGAAGGCTGCGGCCACTGTGACTACTGTAATAGCGGCAACGAGACGCTCTGCCGCTCGGTAAAAAACGCCGGTTATACCGTTGACGGCGGCATGGCTGAAGAGTGTATCGTCACCGCCAACTACGCGGTAAAAGTGCCGGATGGCCTCGACTCCGCGGCGGCCAGCAGCATCACCTGCGCCGGCGTCACAACCTACAAAGCGGTGAAGGTCTCCCACATCAAGCCGGGTCAGTGGATTGCGATTTACGGCCTCGGCGGCCTGGGTAATCTGGCGCTGCAGTATGCGAAAAATGTCTTCAATGCCAAAGTTATCGCCATCGACGTCAACGACGAGCAGCTGAAGCTGGCCGCAGAGATGGGCGCCGACCTGACCATTAACTCCCGCAGCGAAGATGCGGCGAAGGTGATTCAGGAGAAGACCGGCGGCGCCCATGCCGCGGTGGTCACCGCGGTCGCGAAAGCCGCCTTCAACTCCGCCGTTGACGCAGTGCGCGCCGGCGGCCGCGTGGTGGCCGTTGGCCTGCCGCCGGAAGCCATGAGCCTCGACATTCCGCGACTGGTGCTGGACGGCATCGAAGTGGTGGGTTCGCTGGTCGGTACCCGTCAGGATCTGATTGAGGCCTTCCAGTTTGCCGCCGAAGGGAAAGTCGTGCCGAAAGTGACGCTGCGCCCGCTGGGCGATATCAACGCCATCTTTAAAGAGATGGAACAGGGGCAGATCCGCGGCCGGATGGTTATCGACTTCCGCCGCTAGCCCCTGCGCCTCTCCCGAATCGGGGAGAGGCGTCTGCTCAGGCTATACGCACGGCCCCGTCGCGCACCCGTACATCATGTACAGCGGGAACAGCGGCACCAGCGGGATCAGCGCGATGGTTCCGAGAGTCGAAAGGGTTTGCGTTCGATCGTTGATCGAGACGACCACCGGGCTGGAGAGCCGCCAGGACTCTTCCAGCTCGTTCGGGTCCCCTGCCGTCCAGTAGCCGCTCGCTTTAAACAGCACGCCGAGATGTTCACTATCCAGCGCCGTCGCTTTATATTCATGGGTTAATATCGCCTGCTGCGCCGCGTCCAGCTTACGCTTATCAAGCACCACCAGATATTCCGCCACCACCTCATGCTGCTCAACCGCAAAATTTACCCGCACGCCCGAGGCGACGTTATTAAAACGCTGGTAGAAGCTGCTGTAGCGCTGATACTCCTGCGGAGCGCCGTCGCGATAAAAGCGATAGGTGTATTTATTGGACACCGCAATAACACCGGCAGATATTGGCTTAACTTTCGTTATGGTATCGGTCGGCGGTAAATTCGGCGCCGCGGTACAGCCGGTCAATACCGCCACTGCCAGCGCCAGTAAATATTTCAGCATTACTCTTTTCCCTTTTAGCAACATTCACTTATCAGCCATTAATCTATCAACCTTAAGTATCATCTCAATCTTTTTATTAAATAATGGGATTAGTGCCAGCCGACAAAATAAAAAATCCTTAACGCATGCGCCCTGTAGTAAGGCGGCAAAAGAGGATCCCGCCAACGCCGGCGTTATTTGAATGCTGAAGCGGATTAATGCTTTTTACGCACATGCTTAGCGCAATTCCTTCGTTCCTTTGTCAATAACCGCGCCGGATGATGACAACACAATAGATAACAAAGGAATTCACCATGCAAAGCCGTTTTCGCCTGCCCGCGCTGGCAGCACTCTTTTTATCAGGCGCCTTTTCCGCCTGGGCCGCCGATACGCCGGTTAAAGGCGGCACCCTGATCTATCTTGAGCAGCAGCCGCACACCAACCTTTATCCGCCCGCCGGCGGCTTCTACCCCAACGGTGGGATCCTCAACCAGATCACCGATAAGCTGACCTGGCAGAATCCCAAAACCTTAACGATCGAGCCGTGGATTGCCGAAAGCTGGACCACCAACGCCGACAAAACCGAATATACCTTCAGGCTGCGCCCCGGCGTCACCTTCTCCGACGGCACCCCGCTGGATGCCAACGCGGTTGCGAAAAACTTCGATACCTACGGCCTGGGGAATAAAGCCCACCGCCTGCCGGTCTCGGAGGTGATAAACAACTACGATCGCAGCGAGGTCATCGACCCGCTGACGGTAAAGTTCTATTTCAAAAAGCCCTCTCCCGGCTTCCTGCAGGGCACGGCGACCATCGGCTCGGGGCTGGTGTCGCTTAGCACGCTGCAGCGCAACTTCGAAGAGCTCGGCGATGCGCGCAACATTATCGGCTCCGGCCCGTTCAGCGTTAAGGATGAAAAGCCGGGCCGCGAGCTGACGCTGGTGGCGCGCAAAGATTACCGCTGGGGGCCGAAAAACCTGCCGCAGCAGGGGCCGACGAACCTCAACGGCATTACCTTTATCGTCACCCCGGAAGATAGCGTGCGCATCGGCGCTCTGCTGGCGGGCCAGGCCGATTTTATCCGCCAGGTGCAGGCCTACGATGAAAAGCAGACCACCGACCAGGGCTTTACCATCTACGCCGCGCCAACGCGCGGAGTGAACGACAGCCTGAGCTTCCGCCCGGACAACCCGCTGGTTTCCGACCTGCGCGTGCGCCAGGCGCTGCTGCATGCCACTAACGCAAAGCAGGTCGTCGATACCCTGTTTTCCGCCAACTACCCGCAGGCCACCTCGGCCATCGCCAGCTCGGCGGCGGGCTATGTTAACCTCAGCGACAGGCTTACCTTCGACCCGGCTAAGGCCAACGCCCTATTGGACGAAGCGGGCTGGAAGGCGGCCGCCGACGGCATCCGCGCCAAAGACGGTCAGCGGCTGGCGCTAACGGTCTACGAATCGCTGCCGCAGCCGCAAAATAAAGAGGTGCTGCAGCTGGTTGCTCAACAGTGGCGGCAGGTCGGCGTGGCGCTCAGCGTCAAGGCCGGAGACGCCGGCAGCCGCACCCTCGATAATCTCGATCCGCTGAAAACGCCGCTCACCGTGTCCGAAGTCGGCCGCGCCGACCCGGACGTGGTGAAAAGCATGTTCTTCCCGGGCAACCGCGATGCCCTGCTGCAAAAAGGCGGCTCCAGCGATAAGGTGCAGAGCTTCCGCGACGATAAGCTCAACGCCCTGCTCACCGCCATCTCCGCCGAGGTTGACGCGCAAAAGCGCCTGCAGCTGACCGGCGACGCCCAGCGCTATCTGCTGGATAACGCCTACGTGATCCCTATCTTTGAGGAGCCGCAGGTCTTTGCCGGCGCGAAATGGGTGAAAGGCGTCAGTTTTGAAGCGGTTGGCCGCCCGTCGTTCTACGGCGCGTGGCTCGACAAGCGCTAAGGAGTCGACGATGAGCCACTATCTTCTCAGCCGGCTGGGCCAGGGTGTCCTGGTGCTGTGGGCGGCGTTCACCCTCTCCTTCGTGCTGCTGCAGGTTCTGCCGGGGGATGCGGTGCTGATCAAGTTCCAGAATCCGGACCTTGGCCTCAGCCCGGCGCAAATCGCCGAAATGCGCCTCGCCTACGGCGCCGATAGCCCGCTGTGGCGGCAGTACCTGCACAGCCTGCTGGCGATGCTGCGCGGAGATTTTGGCTACTCGCTGCAGGCGGGGATCGCGGTCAACGCCCTGCTCGCCAGCAATCTTCCGCAAACCCTGAGCCTCGCGCTCCCGGCCTTTATCGCGGCGATCGCGCTGGCGTTTACCCTCGCCTTCGCCGCCCGGCTGCCGGGGGTACGCTGGCTGAGTAACGTCCTGCAATCGCTGCCGGTGCTGTTTATCTCCCTGCCCACCTTCTGGCTCGGCATCGCCCTGATTCAGCTGTTCTCCTTCCAGCTGCGCTGGATCCCGGTGATCAACCCCAGCCCGCTACAGGGGCTGATCCTGCCGATTATTGCCGTCGCGGTGCCGATCTCCGCGCCGCTGGCGCAAATACTGCTGCGCAGCATGGACCAGGTTGCCGCCCAGCCCTTCGTCGCCGTTGCCCGGGTCAAAGGAATGAGCGCAACCGGCGTGCTGTGGCGACACGTCATCGGCAACGCGCTGTTGCCGGTGCTGAACATCGCCGGCCTGCTGCTGGGCTGTCTCTTATAACCATCTCCGAGCCCACGGGACGCCTGAGCA
>NZ_JAQGFU010000154.1:0-10541 GCF_030078455.1 Klebsiella sp. Ech2A
CGGAGGTGTAAAAGATATAGAAAAGAGACAGGTATTGCCCTGAGTGGCCTGCTGGTAGCTGAGGTCCGTCCATTCAATATTCATCCCGTTCGGCAGCACCTGCTTAGACATCCCGGCCAGCGTCGTCATCGCCTGAGCGGACGACAGCACGCGCGGATCGGCATCACCGATCAGGTCCGCCGCCGGGTAGCCGTTGTAGCGGATCACCGGGTCAGGCCCGTAGGTGGTGGTGATATTCACCATGCTGCCAATCGGCACCATCTCACCCTGGCTGTTGCGGGTGCGCAGGTTACCGATATCCTCCACGCTGTCGCGGAACGGCCCGTCGGCCTGAGCCATCACGCGCCAGGTGCGGCCAAACTGGTTGAAATCGTTCACGTAGGACGATCCCAGATAGGTCTGCAGCGTCCCGAACAGGTCGGTCAGCGACACGCCCTGGGCCTTGGCCTTATCGCGATCCACCTGCAC
The DNA here is from genome assembly GCF_030078455.1 of Klebsiella sp. Ech2A. NCBI lineage: Bacteria > Pseudomonadati > Pseudomonadota > Gammaproteobacteria > Enterobacterales > Enterobacteriaceae > Klebsiella > Klebsiella sp. Ech2A. The sequence goes on from NZ_JAQGFU010000154.1 coordinate 469, forward strand.
GTCCAGCTGCGGAACGTTGGCCTGATAGGTGGAGATCGGGAAGTGCATTCCCGGCGTCTGCATAATCGCACCCGACATGGTGTTAACCGCGGTTTGCAGCGCGCCGTAGCCCAGACCGGCCCGGTCCTGAATATAGAGCGAGTAGCCGGAACCCTGGCCCAGCCCCAGAATCGGCGGCGGCAGGATCGAGAAGCCGAACCCCTGCTGCAGCTGCGCGATCTTCGCGTTAATCTCGGCGTTAATTTCCGCCGCGGTGTGCGTACGCTGATCGAACGGCTTTAGGCCGAAGAAGACCGTCCCGGTGTTCGGCGTATTGGTAAACTGCAGCGCGTTGAGCCCCGGAAACGCCACCGCATAATCCACGCCTTCGGTGTTCATGCCGATTTCGCTCATCTTGCGGATCATCGCATCGGTTCGCGCCAGCGAAGCGCCTTCCGGCATCTTCACGCCGCCAATCAGGTACAGCTTATCCTGGGTCGGAATAAATCCGCCGGGCACGGCTTTAAACATCACTCCGGCGGCGCAAAGCAGTAGGAGATAAACCACGAACACCGACCCGCGGCGGCCAAGGGTTTTCGCGACCAGCCCCTGATAGCCGTTAGAGCTGCGGTTGAAGAAGCGGTTAAACGGTCGGAACAGCCAGCCGAACAGCCTGTCGATAAGCCGGGTCGGCATATCCTTCGGCGCGCCGTGCGGCTTGAGCAGCAGCGCCGCCAGCGCCGGGGAGAGCGTCAGCGAGTTAATCGCCGAGATCACCGTCGAAATCGCGATGGTCACCGCAAACTGCTTGTAGAACTGTCCGGTAACGCCGGAGAGGAAGGCCATCGGCACGAATACCGCGCACAGCACCAGGGCGATCGCGATAATCGGCCCGGAGACCTCGCGCATCGCCTGGTGCGCCGCCTGCAGCGGCGCCAGCCCCTCTTCAATATTACGCTCGACGTTCTCCACCACCACGATGGCGTCATCCACCACGATCCCGATGGCGAGCACCAGCCCGAACAGGCTCAGGGTATTCAGCGAGAAGCCAAGCAGATAGAGAATGCTGAACGTCCCCACCACCGACACCGGCACGGCAATCAGCGGGATGATCGACGCGCGCCAGGTTTGCAGGAACAGAATCACCACCAGCACGACCAGCACCACCGCTTCCAGCAGGGTTTGCACCACCGCGCGGATGGAGTCGCGCACGAAGACCGTTGGGTCGTACGGCGCCGCCCACTTCATATCCTCCGGGAAGCGCGTCGACAGCTCGCTCATCTTGGCGCGCACGGCGTTAGAGAGGTCGATGGCGTTCGCCCCCGGCGACTGGAAGATACCAATCCCGACCGCGTCTTTATTATTCAGCTGCGAGCGCAGGGCGTAGCTGCCGGAGCCCATCTCAACGCGCGCCACGTCGTGCAGGCGCACCACCGATCCGTCCTGGGCCGTTTTGAGGATGATATTGCCGAACTCCTCCTCGGTATGCAGGCGTCCCTGGGCGTTAATCGAGATCAGGAAATCGCTCTCTTTCGGCAGCGGCTCGGCGCCGAGCTGGCCGGCGGAAACCTGCACGTTTTGCTCCTGCATCGCCGCAACGACGTCAGAGGCGGTCAGGCCGCGCGCCGCCACCTTATTAGGGTCCAGCCAGACGCGCATCGCGTACTCGCCGGAGCCAAAAATCTGAATCTGGCCGACGCCCGGCAGGCGCGCCAGCTCATCTTTGACCTTCAGCGTGGCGTAGTTGCGCATATACAGCGAATCATACTTGCCATTCGGCGAGAACAGATGCACCACCAGGGTAAGCGTGGGGGACTGCTTCTGGGTGGTGATCCCGAGGCGGCGAACGTCCTCAGGCAGGCGGGCTTCGGCCTGCGATACCCGGTTTTGCACCTGAACCTGCGCCTGGTCGGGATCGGTACCCGGGCGGAAGGTCACGGTGGTCACCAGCACGCCGTCGGAGCCGGCCACGGATTTCATGTACATCATGTTTTCAACGCCGTTGATCGCTTCTTCCAGCGGCGTCGCCACGGTTTCCGCGATAACCTTCGGGTTGGCGCCCGGATACTCCGCGCGCACCTGCACGCTCGGCGGCACGACGTCAGGATATTCGCTGACCGGCAGCAGCGGAATCGCGATCAGCCCGGTGACGAAAATCAAAATCGACAGCACCGCGGCAAAAATCGGCCTGTCGATAAAAAAGCGGGAAAAGTCCATACGACGGATTCTCTGGTAAGGGATCAGTTAAGGGCGGTGTTGGCGGTCATGGCCACGGTTTTCGCGTTAACCGGCATGCCCGGCATAAACACTTTTTGTAAGCCGTCTACGATGACTTTATCGCCGGGGTTGAGCCCCTGCTGCACGATGCGCAGGCCCGCCGCCAGGCGGCCAGGCGTGATATCACGACGCTGCGCTTTACCATCTTTATCAACGATATAAACGTATTTGCGATCCTGATCGGTCAATACCGCCTTGTCGTCAATCAGCATGGCGTTGAACTCGGCGCTGCCCGGCAGACGTACGCGGGCGAAGAGCCCCGGCGTAAACAGGCGCTGGGCGTTATCCAGCACCGCGCGCATGCGGATCGTGCCGGTACTCGGCGTGAGCTGATTGTCGAGGAAATCCACTTTGCCCTGATGGGGATAGCCCTCCTCTCCGACCAGGCCAATTTCTACCGGCAGGGCCAGATGGCTGCTGGACGCCCCCTGCCCGCTGCGGGCAAGGTTCTGGTAGTGAAGATAGGTTGATTCATCCACGTCAAAGTAGACGTACACCGTCTTCTGCGACACCAGGGTGGTGAGCACGCTGGCGCTGTCGCCCGCGGTGACGAGGTTGCCGCTGGTGATCAGCGCGCGGCTGGCGCGGCCGTCGATAGGCGCGGTCACTTTGGTAAAATCAAGGTTCAGCTGCGCCGCGTCAACCGCCGCCTGCGCCGCCCGCATATCGGCCTGCGCCTGGACGGCGGCCGAACGCCGCTGCTCCCACTCTTCGCGGGAGACCACGTTGGTGTTCACCAGCTTGTCGGTACGGCCGGCTTCGCTACGCGCCAGGCTGGCCTGGGTTTTGCTGCGCGAGAGCTCCGCCTGCGCCTGCTCAAGCGCGGCGCGGTAGGTTCTGTCGTCGATGGTGAACAGCACCTCGCCCTTTTTCACTTCCTGGCCGTCGGTGTAGTTCACCTTGTCGATATAGCCGGAGACGCGCGGGCGCAGCTGGACGCTCTCTACCGCTTCGATGCGGCCGTTGAAGCTATCCCACTGGCTGACGGGCATAACCACGACGTCGGCGGCGCTGACGGCCGGCGCCTGCGGCGCGGCATTTTGCGCGACGCCGTTATCGCATCCGGCAAGCAGCGCCGCGAGCAGCGCCGTCCCCAATAAACGCCGATGAAAGTTAACCCAAGGTTTTTGCAGGCTCATTATTTTTATTCCGCTGGTTGTTGTTGCCGCCGAACAAGACGCCGCGGGGGACGCAGCGCCACTTCCTTTGTTCGGGCTGGCTGAAGGCCATTTGTGTCGCTCATCGCCACAAAATATGTATCAATTACGAGTACACTATCGCGGCGATTGTAGGGAGGCGCTAAATTAAGTGCAAGAATAATTGTTGCACTTTATGTGCTATTCGCGAGAGTGAAGTATGACCATTTGTTAAGGCCCGTTGTTTTTTCTGGCTTTACCGTAACCGCTCGGCGCCGTCAGGGCCGCTTCGCCGCGCCAGCCCGCCCGAAATTCACCATCGGCGACGGCCGGCGGCATGAGATGAACCCCTAAGAGCCCCACCGCGTATGCCCTGCGGCCGTTTTGAACCTGCATTCCTGCGGGACAATTTCCCTGATTCCAGTTAACCTTGTGACCCATTGCAGAAAACATCGCACTTACCGAGCAATGTCATGATTTTGACCAGGAGGGAACACGATGACTGTCCCGTATTATCAGTACGAAAAGCGTCTGAAATAAGGTATAAAGCCGCATGAAAATCCCAAACAGAATCCAACCTCTGGTCGATGACGGCCTGATAGACGAAGTGCTTCAGCGGCTGAAAAGCGGTAAAGAGGCCGACGTTTACACTGTTTTATGCGGTGACAAGATCCAATGCGCCAAAGTCTACAAAGAGGCGGCACAGCGCAGCTTTAAGCAGGCCGTGCAGTATCAGGAAGGGCGTAAGGTCCGCAACTCGCGCAATAACCGTGCGATGCAAAAGGGCTCGAAGTTCGGCCGCAAGCAGCAGGAGGAGACCTGGCAAATGGCCGAGGTCGACGCCCTGTTCCGCCTGGCTAACGCCGGGGTTCGCGTACCTCAGCCCTATATCTGCATTGACGGCGTATTATTGATGGAGCTTATCACTGACGCCGAGGGCGCGGTGGCGCCGCGCCTGAGCGATGTCGCCCTGACGGAAGAGGAAGCCGTTGCCGACTTCGCGACCATGATCCGCAATATCGTGCGCATGCTGTGCGCCGGTCTTGTTCACGGTGATTTGTCGGAGTTCAACGTCCTGCTCGATGCGCAAGGGCCGGTGATTATCGACCTGCCGCAGGCGGTAGACGCCGCGGCAAACAACCACGCGCAGTCCATGTTCGAACGCGACGTGAATAACATCACCGCCTACTACGGCCAGTTTGCCCCGCAGCTCCTGAAGACGCGCTATGCGAAAGAGATCTGGATGCTGTATGAAGACGGAAAATTAACGCCGGAAACGCCGCTAACCGGCCTCTTTGTTGAAGAGGTCCACGCGGTCGATATGGACTCGCTGATGGATGAAATTATCGCCGCGGAAGATGAGTTCTACGACCGCCAGCGCGCCGCCAAAGAACGCGACGACGAATAGTTGTAGGCCTTTGCGCTGCCGCACGGCAGCCCAGGCTAAGGGGCAGACCGGCGCTTAGCCGCGCATCACCTCGCAGACGGGCCCGGCAACAGGGTCCGTCTGGCCCTACAACGCCTGCGGCAATCCACCCGCCGCAAAATCCCTGACAACACCGCAGCTTAAACACCGTCCCTAAGATACGCCTTCCCTTTCCGCTCCCTGCATACTTTTGAACAGCATAGCAACGCATGAATGCTGCTTATCTCGCCGAACCGTGCCGCCGACGCGCCTGCCTGGCCCATGATTGCGAAACATTATCCTCATTAGAATCAATAGCAATACGCGCATAAGCGTCGTTTAAAGCAAAGTGCGATCGGCGTCAAGGTTATGACATTACGCCTGCTCTATGTTTGTTCATATGTTCAGATATCATTAAAATGTTCACAGCCAATAAAGCGCTTCCTGCACCTGGCGTAACCGCTTAGCCCACACCTTAACCCCCCGCTCTTTGAGGAGGCAGTGATATGACAGCAACGACCGAATTGTATCCTTCGGCGCACATCGCCGAACTTTTCTTCCCACTGGCCGGCGATGAAAACGCCGTTTTACAGGTCATCCACAAAATCGCCGACATCGGCTATTACCGGGGATTTGAAACCGGCATTATCCACCGCCCGGAGATAGCGGCGAACATCCGCGATCTCGCCGAACGGCAGCGCCTGAACGTCACCCAGTGGCTGACCTTCGAACTGCTCAAGGACCAGCTCAACCTCAGCAGCCTCGACCCGGATCTGCGGGAGAAATCCATCCGTCGCGCCTGCGAGCTGGTGCACCTGGCGGCCGAATGCGGCACCAGCAAGCTGTCGCTGGTGAGCGGCGGCGATCCCGGCGACGCGCGCCGGGAAGAGGCTAAAAAGGGGTTTGGCGAAGCGCTGGTACGCATTGGCGAAGTCGTTGGCCAGTATGACAACATGCTTTTACAGGTGGAGCCGCTCGACCGCTTTGCGCATAAATGCCAGCTGATTGGCCCAACGGACGAGACCGTGGAGTGGATGAAAGCGCTGCGCCCTGACTGCCCGAAGCTCTATCTCGCCTGGGACAGCGCCCACGTCTCGCTGAATCAGGAAGATCTGGCGGAATCGCTGGCGCTCGCCGCGCCGCTGATTTCGCAGCTGCATCTGGCGAACGCCATCCTCGATCCGCAGGCCGAGGGCTACGGTGATTATCATATGAAGTTTGGTGAACCGGGGTTCCTCACCACGGCGTCAGCGGCGCACATCATCCGAACCGCAATGAGCCTTGCGCTGCCGAAGGAGCTCGGCCCCATCTCCCTTGCCGTCGAAATGCGCACCACCGAGCAGGACGACCTGTGGGATAACGAGCGCCAGTGCCGAGAGTTTCTGCAGAGCGCCTGGCGCGAGGCCCAGCGCTGATAGCGACGCCTGAATAGCAAAGGGGCCATAAAGGCCCCTTTTTATTAACCCCATTGCGCCCGCAGGCATTAGACGGACGTCACGCCAATCGGACCGGCGTCAGCAGCGGCTTGCCGGCATAAAACGCCGTAATATTATCGATGACCAGCTGCGCCATCGCCGCCCGGGTGGCGCGGGTGGCGCTGCCGATATGCGGCGTCACCACCACGTCATCGCGGTTTAACAGCGCCTGCGGAACCTGAGGCTCGTTGGCGAAAACGTCCAGACCCGCGCCGCCGATCGTGCCGAGGGTGAGCGCCTCCGCCAGCGCCTCCTCATCCACCACGCTGCCGCGGGCGATGTTGATTAAAATCCCCTGCGGCCCCAGCGCGGCCAGCACGTCGTGGTTAATCAGCTTCTGGCTCTCCTTCCCCGCGCTGGCGCATACCATCAGCACGTCGCTATTTTTCGCCAGCTCCAGTAGATCGGAGTAGTAGGTCACCTCGCTGCTCTCAACGGGATTGCGGTCAAAGCAGGCAATGCGCATCGCAAAGCCCTGCGCCCTTTTCGCGACCGCCCGGCCAATGCGGCCGAAGCCCACGATGCCCAGCCGCCCGCCGCTGACTTTGGTTGACTGCGGGTAGGTGCCGGACTGCCAGCCGCCGCGCTCAATAAACTTCTGCGCGCCGGTAATGCGCCTTGATACGTTCAGCATCAGGGCGAGCCCAAGGTCGGCAACGTCATCGGTCAAAATATCCGGCGTATTGGTCACCTGGACGCCTTTTTGCGCAGCGGCGCGAATATCCACGCCGTCATAGCCGACGCCAAATACGGCGATTAGTTTTAATTGTGGTAATTGATTAATCAGCGCGGCCTCAACCTTCGACTCCCCACTGGCTAATATTACCTGGACTTCCCCGGCAATGGCATGCAATTGTTCAGCGGACAATTTACTGTATTCATACAACGTGTGGGCGAGCGCCAACTCATCCGCTAACGTCTGCGGTACTTTATCCACTCGTAATATAACTGACATATCAGCATCCTGTATTTAATAGCGATTTATCCGCATAACTCAGCGGCTATTTATTTCTGGTACGACAGCTGGCCGTTTTTCAGCGGTAATTTATTGAAGTTAATGCACAGCGTTCCAACGGTGTAGAGGCCGGCGCAGATGGCGAAATAGACCAGCACGCTTTCAAAGCTGCCGGTGGCCTGTAAAATAACGCCCACCAGAATCGGCACCAGAATCCCCGCGCAGCTGTTCGCCATATTCATCAGCCCGCCAACCAGACCGACGCGGTCTTTCGGCGCCAGAATCGCCGGGAAGCTCCAGTAGAGGCTGCCGAACATCATGAAGAAGGCAGCGACGGAGAGCAGGCCAACGGCGAGGTCCGGATCGGTCACCGTCGACAGCGCGTACAGCACGCTCAGCCCGACGATACCGGAGATAGAGAGCAGGCTTTTCAGCGAGACGTTATGGCTGACGCCTTTTTTCACCAGGAAGTCGACGAAGAAGCCGCTAAACAGGCATCCCAGCGTCCCCATGATAAAGATGATAAACGTCGAGTTACCGATAGAGGCCAGCTGCAGACCCTGCGCTTGCGCCAGATAGCTCGGTCCCCAGGTCAGCAGTCCCCAGTACACCATGCCCCAGGAGGCGCGGCCAATCATGATCGCCGCCATCGTAAACCAGCTGATCCCCAGCCCCTTAGTCGGCGCGGTATTCTCCTCACCGGTCGCGCTGCTGACGTTGCCGGCGGCAATATACGCCACCTCCTTCGGGTCTACTTTCGGGTGTTCAGACGGGCGGTCGCGCAGAATTCGCCATGCCACAAAGCCCAGCAGCATGGTGAAGAGGCCGACCACCACGAAGGTGACGCGCCACGAGTCCAGCAGCACGATTAAATGGGCTACGATAATCCCGCCGATCGCCACGCCCAGCGGGCTGCCGGAATCCATGATAACCGCCCCGCGGCCCCTTTCAGATTGCGTCAGCCAGGTTGAGCTCAGCTTCGCGCCGCTGGGTGAAACCGGCGCTTCCATGACCCCTAAACCGATACGGGAAAGGATCAGGCTAATCCCGCCGCTCGCCAGGCCGATAATGGCCTGGAAGAACCCCCAGCCAAACAGCGCGCCGGTGATCACTTTGCGCGGGCCGTAGCGGTCGAGCAGCCAGCCACCCGGCACCTGCAGCAGAGCATAGGACCAGAAGAAGCTGCTAAGAATCAAACCCTGAGTTGTTGGTGAAAGATCGAACTCTTCTTTTATATACGGCATCCCGATCGACAAGGTAATACGATCCATCAGGTTAACGGCTAATAAGAAGAACATCGTAGCAAAGATAACCCAGCGGTAGTTAGTGGGCTTCTTTGTATTTGGTAATGGAGTGAGTGTAGAGTCAGACATAATTAACCTTCGATTTTAAAAGTCGTTAAAAAAATAAAACGAAATTAATCTATGAGCGTTAAGTACCCGGTGAACATTAGTTACTCTTTTTGCCCTAAGTGAACAAAAGAGCGGTTTATGAACTTATGTTACAGACATAACAACATATACATCAGATACCGTATGCGACCTTAATCACAGAACATGGAAATGTGCTTATAATCATTTTTATAATCCCGGATAAAAATACCGGTCATGACATTCAGTTCATTCTCATCGATAAATAAGAATAAACTGCGGGTTTAAAAATAAAATAAATTGCGCCAGCGGCTTATGCCCTTTACCCGGAATTTCAGCGGCGGCGCATTTTTATTTATCAGGCGCCGACAGGGTAGCCCAACCATTTCTCCAGCATCTGCCGGGACTGGATCAGCACCTCGAGGCTATACGCCGGATCGATAGGTGAATCCCCCCGTACCGGGTAGCTGTCGCGCTGGCGATGCATGCGCAGCGGAATCTCCAGGCTACAGGGAATGGCGCGCGCCTCCAGCTCTTTCAGCATTGGCACATAGCTCAGTTGCCCGTAGCCCATCGGCGTGAAGTGCACCTCCCCGTCGCGGACCTGCAGATCCTTCAGGTGGCAGTGCTGAGCCCCCGGCAGCATAGCGATCGCCGCCGCAACCGGATCGACGTCCGGGCACAGCGAAACAATATTGCCGGCATCAACGTTGAAGGCCACCGCCGGACTATCGATAGCCTCCAGCAGCGCAAAGCCGTCGTCAGCCAGGCGGAAGACGTCATAATTCGGATCGCCGCCGTTTTCCAGACAGATCGTGCAGCCGTGCTCGGTGGCAACCGCCGCCAGCTCGCGCAGATTATCGATAATACGCGCGCGATCGGCGCTCCTGCCGACGCAAACGTTGATCCATTTTGCGCCAATCATGCTGGCAAAGCGGATGCGCTGGCTGAACTGCTCCACTGCATCCGCGGCGCCCATATTCATCGTCGCCCCCAGCGCATGCGTACCCAACTGGTGTTTTTCCAGCAGCTCGCGAATATGCGCCGCGTTTTCCGCGCCAAAGAGCTCGGGCGGCATATCGCCCACGTAGCCCTGGTTATAGGCCAGCTCAACGTAATGAAACCCGGCTTTTTTAATGGTGCTAAAGGCGACGTCGGTATCAAGGCCGTCGAACATCGCGGTATTTACGCCAATCACAAGTTTACTCATGACGATCCCTTCCTTTATGTTGCAGAGCTGCCAGCGTTGTTGTTGCCAGAATAGCCGATAAGCCAGCCCCGCGTTTATCAAAACCCCGGTGATAGCAGACCCGAACCTACGCCAGCAGCGCCTTCGCCTTAGCGACCACGTTCTCAACGGTGAAGCCAAACTCTTCGAACAGCAGCTCAGCCGGCGCGGACTCGCCGAAGCTGGTCATGCCGACGATGGCGCCGTTCAGACCCACGTATTTGAACCAGTAGTCGGCGATACCCGCT
>NZ_JAQGFU010000155.1:0-10539 GCF_030078455.1 Klebsiella sp. Ech2A
CCAGCAGTGCGAAGGCGCGGTAGAGCTGTCGTCCGTCGTGGTGGCATCCGGCAGCGCCGGCACCCATGCCGGTCTGGCTGTGGGTCTGGAACAGCTGATGCCGGGGGCCGAACTGATTGGCGTCACCGTGTCGCGCAAGGTGGCGGACCAGCTGCCGAAAGTTGTGGCCCTGCAGCAGGCGGTAGCGAACAGCCTCGAGCTGCAGGCAAAAGCCGAGATTACGCTGTGGGACGACTATTTCGCGCCAGGCTACGGCACGCCGAATGACGAAGGCATGGAAGCGGTAAAACTGTTGGCGCAGCTTGAGGGTATCCTGCTGGATCCGGTCTATACCGGGAAGGCGATGGCCGGGCTGATTGACGGTATTCAGCAGAAACGCTTTAAGGATGAAGGGCCGATCTTATTTATACACACCGGCGGAGCGCCGGCGCTGTTTGCCTACCACCCTCATATCTAAAGCAGAACAAACAGAATGCAAGAGAGTATCCAACTGGTTTTTGATTCCGCACCTTTTCTCCTCAAGGGGGCGGTATTTACGCTGCAGCTGAGCATTGGCGGCATGTTCTTTGGCCTGGTGCTGGGCTTTATCCTTGCGCTGATGCGGATGTCGCCCCTTTGGCCGGTAAAGTGGCTGGCGCGGGTCTATATTTCTATTTTCCGCGGTACGCCGCTTATCGCCCAGCTGTTTATGATTTACTACGGCCTGCCGCAGTTTGGTATTGAGCTGGATCCCATTCCGGCGGCGATGATTGGTCTGTCGCTGAACACCGCGGCGTATGCCGCCGAAACGCTGCGCGCGGCGATTGCCTCTATTGATAAAGGGCAGTGGGAAGCGGCGGCAAGTATCGGCATGACGCCGTGGCAGACTCTGCGTCGGGCGGTGCTGCCGCAGGCCGCGCGCGTCGCGCTGCCGCCGCTCTCGAACAGCTTTATCAGCCTGGTGAAAGATACGTCGCTGGCGGCGACTATCCAGGTACCGGAACTGTTCCGCCAGGCGCAGCTTATTACCTCCCGTACGCTGGAAGTTTTCACCATGTATCTGGCCGCATCGCTGATTTACTGGGTGATGGCGACGGTGCTGTCGACGCTGCAAAACTATTTTGAAAATCAGCTGAATCGCCAGGAGCGTGATCCAAAATGAGTGCCATTGAAGTCAAAAACCTGGTGAAAAAGTTCCACGGACAGACGGTACTGCACGGTATTGACCTGGAGGTGGCGGAGGGCGAAGTGGTGGCGATTATCGGCCCCAGCGGCTCCGGCAAAACGACCCTTCTGCGCAGCATCAACCTGCTGGAACAGCCGGAGAGCGGCACCATTCGGGTGGGCGACGTCACTATCGATACCGCGCGCAGCCTCAGCCAGCAGAAGGGGCTGATTCGCCGCCTGCGCCAGCACGTCGGCTTCGTCTTCCAGAACTTCAACCTGTTCCCGCACCGTACGGTGGTGGAGAACATTATCGAAGGGCCGGTTATCGTCAAGGGTGAAGATAAAAACGAATCGATCGTCCGGGCGCGCGAGCTGCTGGCGAAGGTTGGGCTAAACGGGAAAGAGAATAGCTACCCGCGCCGTCTTTCCGGCGGCCAGCAGCAGCGCGTGGCGATTGCCCGCGCGCTGGCGATGCGTCCGGACGTCATTTTGTTTGATGAACCTACGTCGGCTCTCGACCCTGAGCTGGTGGGCGAAGTGCTGAATACCATTCGCCAGCTGGCGCAGGAGAAGCGCACCATGGTTATCGTAACCCATGAAATGAGCTTTGCCCGCGACGTGGCCGACCGGGCTATCTTTATGGATCAGGGACGCATCGTCGAGCAGGGCGAGGCTAAGGCGCTGTTTGCCAATCCGCAGCAGCCGCGCACGCGCCAGTTTCTCGAAAAATTCCTGATGCAGTAACGGCTACCGGACTGCGGTCGCGGGATCCGGTGAAAAGGGCGGGGCGGCCGGGCTACCGGCGTGCCCGCCAGCCGCAGAGAACAGCGCAGGCGTTTGACCAGCCCGAACGCCGAGCGCCCGGGCCGCGAAGTGGAAACCTTTCTGGACGATAGCGCTAAACGATAGCGTCGTGTGAGAGAGCAGAACTATTAAACGCTGCTTATCGATTGGTATTTTTATATTCAGCCGCCCCGGGCGTTTTCCCGAAACAATCCCTTTTCCCGCCGTCGGTGGAGGCCAGCCTGGCGGAACGATACGTCATATCCGATCGCAGAGGGTAAGACAGCGGCGCTTGAGAGAAGGCAATATCGGCAGCAGGATTGGCGCTAAACTCCCCCCACAGCTGAGAATATATCGTCGGCAGAGATAAATGATGCGACATTCTCTTCTCCCGTCATCGCTGAATAGCACCGGTAACGATCTAATATGTGCGCTGTATACGATATTTTATACATATAAATAAGATTTATGTGTTAGTTTTTGTATTTGTAATAATGATAATTACTCAGGAGTTATTTGGTCGGTTATGAGGGACAATGATTTTTTCAGCTGGCGGCGGGAAATGCTGCAACAATTTCAGGCAATTTCGGCGGGAGAGGGGGTTTATAATCTCCTGCAGCAGCAGGCGGAAGAGCTGGAATATGACTATTTTGCTCTCTGCGTGCGCCATCCCGTGCCCTTTACGCGCCCTAAGGTGACGCTGCAGACGACCTATCCGCAGGCGTGGATGGCGCACTATCAAGCCGAGAACTATTTCGCCATCGATCCGGTGCTGCGACCGGAAAATTTTCTTCGCGGTCACCTGCCGTGGAACGACGGGCTATTCCGGGATGCGCCGCAGCTCTGGGACGGCGCGCGCGATCACGGGCTGGTGAAGGGGATTACTCAGTGCCTCACCTTACCCAACCACGCGCAGGGCTTCCTCTCTGTCTCAGGGCAGAATCGTAGCGTCGGGCCCTATCCGGCAGACGAATTAGAAATGCGTTTGAGAGTGCTGATTGAGCTCAGCCTGTTGACGCTGTTACGCCTGCAGGACGCGATGGTGATGCCGCCGGAAATGAAGTTCAGCCGGCGTGAGCTGGAGATTTTGAAATGGACTGCGGAAGGGAAAACCTCGGCCGAGGTCGCGATAATTCTGTCTATCTCAGAAAATACCGTCAATTTTCATCAAAAAAATATGCAACGAAAATTCAACGCACCCAATAAAACGCAAATAGCCTGCTATGCGGTTGCCACCGGCTTAATTTGAGCTAGCCCATTGTTCTGCGTGCCAGACGTGAAACCGGCTGTCAGTTATACTTTCAGCCGGTTTATTGTTACTGACGGTAAGCCTGTTTAATTTGCTTAACGGTGCTGGAGAATACGGCAGCCTGGGCCTCATCTTCCATCTGCGTGATTTGCCTTTCCATCTTAATAATCACCCGACCCGCATCGGCCTGGCCCATGGCCTGGAGCATCAGCGTCAGCAGCGTTTTCAGGCAGGTCACTTCCTGCGCCAGTTCTTGATTATTTTCTGCAGTGGAAAAATCTGGTGTGCTCATCGATATCCTCGTTTGCTATCGGCGCTTTTGCGCAATACTAAATCTTAAAGCGGCGCAGTATACCACAAGCGGCAGAAAAAAAAGGAGCGCGTAATTTACGTTCTCTGATCGGAGCTGTGAAGGGTTTAATTGCCTGAATAAAGCCCGCTGCGGCGCCCGCAAATTGTTAATTTTTGGTGTGATTTTTAGAGTTAATTATTGTTACATATTTTCTTTCGTATTTTATCAACTACGTATTGTGTTATGTTTATTACGTTTTCTGTATGACGAATGTTAAAAATACCACCTTATACAACTCTCTGTTATGTATGGGTTTCCACCAAGTGTGCAAACAACTTGCCATAAAGGACAGATAAATCCTCTGAAGAACACTTTTGGCTTTTAAAATTCCGCCAAAACCCGGTAATATGGGTTCGATAAACTATCCGTTGTGTTATCCCTAATTCTGGAGATTATTCCTTTGATCAACGTCCTTCTTGTTGATGACCACGAACTGGTGCGCGCAGGGATACGACGCATTCTGGAAGATATAAAAGGGATTAACGTCGTGGGCGAATGTTGCTGCGGCGAGGATGCCGTTAAATGGTGTCGGGCGAATCCCGTTGACGTTGTCCTGATGGACATGAATATGCCCGGGATCGGCGGTCTTGAGGCAACGCGTAAAATTGCGCGCGCCATTGTCGATACCAAAGTCATTATGCTCACCGTTCATACCGAAAACCCGCTGCCGGCGAAGGTGATGCAGGCAGGCGCTGCGGGCTACCTGAGCAAAGGCGCCGCGCCGCAGGAAGTGGTCAATGCGATTCGCTGCGTGGCATCAGGTCAGCGCTATATCGCTTCGGATATTGCCCAGCAGATGGCGCTCAGCCAGATCGAGCCGGAAAAAACGGAATCGCCGTTTGCCAGTTTGTCTGAACGAGAATTGCAGATTATGCTGATGATCACTAAAGGTCAGAAGGTCAATGAGATCTCAGAGCAGCTGAATCTGAGTCCCAAGACGGTGAACAGCTATCGCTATCGGATGTTCAGTAAATTAAACATCCACGGTGACGTTGAGCTGACCCACCTGGCAATCCGCCATGGCCTGTGTAATGCGGAGTCGTTAGCAAGTCTGTGAGTGATGTTTTTGATGCCAAAGCTTTCCTGAAGACAGTAACCAGCCAGCCGGGCGTCTATCGGATGTATGATGCTGGCGGTACCGTTATCTACGTTGGTAAAGCAAAAGATCTGAAAAAGCGGCTAAGCAGCTATTTTCGCAGCAATCTGGCTTCGCGTAAAACCGAAGCCCTGGTCGCGCTGATAGCGCAAATAGACGTGACGGTAACCCATACCGAAACGGAAGCCCTGCTGCTTGAACATAACTATATCAAGCTGTACCAGCCGCGCTACAACGTGCTGCTGCGTGATGACAAATCCTACCCCTTTATTTTTCTCAGCGCCGATACCCATCCGCGGCTGGCGACCCATCGCGGCGCTAAGCACGCCAAAGGCGAATATTTCGGTCCTTTCCCGAACGGCTATGCGGTTCGCGAAACCTTAGCGCTGCTGCAAAAAATCTTTCCCGTTCGCCAGTGTGAAAATAGCGTCTATCGCAACCGCTCGCGTCCGTGCCTGCAGTATCAGATTGGCCGCTGTCTGGGCCCCTGCGTAGCGGGGCTGGTTAGCGAGGAGGAGTATGCCCAGCAGGTTGAATACGTGCGGCTGTTCCTTGCCG
Organism: Klebsiella sp. Ech2A; assembly: GCF_030078455.1. NCBI lineage: Bacteria > Pseudomonadati > Pseudomonadota > Gammaproteobacteria > Enterobacterales > Enterobacteriaceae > Klebsiella > Klebsiella sp. Ech2A. The sequence goes on from NZ_JAQGFU010000155.1 coordinate 5,185, forward strand.
GCAAAGACGATCAGGTCCTGACGCAGCTTATTGCCCGCATGGAGAAGGCCAGCCAGGCGCTGGAGTTTGAAGAGGCGGCGCGCATTCGCGATCAGATCCAGGCCGTGCGTCGGGTGACGGAGAAGCAGTTTGTCTCAAATAATGGCGACGATCTGGACGTTATCGGCGTCGCCTTTGATTCGGGTATGGCCTGCGTTCACGTGCTGTTTATTCGCCAGGGGAAAGTGCTGGGTAGCCGCAGCTATTTCCCTAAGGTCCCCGGCGGCACCGAGCTAGGGGAAGTGGTGGAGACCTTTGTCGGCCAGTTCTATCTGCAGGGGAGCCAGATGCGTACCCTGCCGGGGGAGATTCTGCTCGACTTTAATCTTGGCGATAAAACCCTGCTCGCCGACTCGCTCTCAGAGCTGGCGGGGCGGCGCGTGAATGTGCAGACGAAACCCCGCGGCGATCGCGCGCGCTATCTTAAGCTGGCGCGCACCAATGCCGCGACGGCGCTGACGACCAAACTGTCTCAGCAGTCCACCATCCATCAGCGCCTGCAGGCGCTGGCGACGCTGCTCAAGCTGCCGGCGGTGAAGCGCATGGAGTGCTTTGATATCAGCCACACGATGGGCGAACAGACCGTCGCTTCGTGCGTGGTGTTTGACAGCAACGGGCCGCTGCGCGCCGAGTATCGCCGCTACAATATTACCGGGATCACGCCGGGGGATGACTATGCGGCGATGAATCAGGTTCTGCGTCGGCGCTACGGTAAAGCTATCGAAGAGAACAAGATCCCTGACGTTATCCTGATAGATGGCGGTAAAGGGCAGCTTGGGCAGGCGAAAAGCGTGTTTGCCGAGCTGGACGTGGCCTGGGATAAACATCATCCTCTATTATTAGGGGTAGCAAAAGGTAGCGATCGTAAGGCGGGCCTGGAAACGCTATTCTTTGAGCCCGAGGGCGAAGGTTTTAGCCTGCCGCCGGACTCTCCCGCGCTGCACGTCATTCAGCATATCCGCGATGAGTCGCACGATCATGCCATTGCCGGGCATCGTAAAAAGCGGGCAAAAGTGAAAAGTACCAGCACGCTGGAGACTATCGAAGGAGTAGGGCCAAAGCGTCGGCAGATGCTGCTGAAGTATATGGGCGGTCTGCAGGGGCTACAGAAAGCCAGCGTCGAAGAGATAGCCAAAGTACCGGGTATATCTCACGGTCTGGCAGAAAAGATCTTCTACTCGTTGAAACATTAGGGGCTCTGTAGCAACATAGGGCTAATTTTTACTTCTAACAGATAGTTACCCGTCACTATGCAATTTAATATCCCTACATTGCTTACTCTGTTTCGCGTCATCCTGATACCGTTTTTTGTGCTGGCGTTTTACCTTCCCGTGGTATGGGCACCCTTTGCCTGTGCGCTGATCTTCTTTGTCGCCGCGGTAACCGACTGGTTTGATGGTTATCTGGCGCGCCGCTGGAATCAGAGCACCCGTTTTGGCGCGTTTCTCGACCCGGTAGCGGATAAGGTTATGGTGGCAATTGCGATGGTGCTGGTTGCCGAGCATTACCACACCTGGTGGGTCACTCTGCCGGCGGCGACGATGATCGCCCGTGAAATCATTATCTCTGCCCTGCGCGAATGGATGGCCGAGCTGGGTAAACGCAGCAGCGTAGCGGTTTCCTGGATCGGTAAGGTCAAAACGACGGCGCAGATGACGGCGCTGGTGTGGATGCTGTGGCGTCCAAATGAGTGGGTTGAAGGGGCTGGGATCGCGCTGTTCCTCGTGGCGGCGGTGCTGACTCTGTGGTCGATGCTGCAATATTTGAACGCGGCGCGCGGCGATTTGCTTGATCAGTGATCGTTTCGGCGTAATTTTCAGCAAACGACGCAAGGTTTTAAAAAATATCGTTGACTCATTGCGCCAGGTAAGTAGAATGCAACGCATCGAACGGCAGCATGGCTTGCCAGACGATAACAAAATCAAGTGATTAGCAAATTAGCTTGATAATGCGGGAATAGCTCAGTTGGTAGAGCACGACCTTGCCAAGGTCGGGGTCGCGAGTTCGAGTCTCGTTTCCCGCTCCAGTTTAAAAACATCGGCAGTTGCGGGTGTTGCAGCATTAAAGGCGCGTTAGCAAAGCGGTTATGTAGCGGATTGCAAATCCGTCTAGTCCGGTTCGACTCCGGAACGCGCCTCCAATTTACATCCCGAGCCCGGATGGTGGAATCGGTAGACACAAGGGATTTAAAATCCCTCGGCCATAGGCTGTACGAGTTCAAGTCTCGTTCCGGGTACCATTGGGATAAAACGAATAAAATCAATGATAAGCAGTGTCGTGAAACCACCTACGGGTGGTTTTTTTGTGCCTGCAGCTCGCCATTCATAATATCACCTCATCATATTATCCTGCCCTTCAGCCGGTCCCCTCATTGCGCGAGGCTTCGCCCGGCAACCCTGTTACTATCCGTAAGGTCGCACCCACTAAAAAAGCACAAGGAATTCTGATGCCCGCTTCAGGCCAGACTAAGAGCCGCAAAATATTTATTGGTGATATTCATGGCCAGTATGGCAAGCTTTCCGCCCTGCTGGCCCATCTGCGATCCCGGGAAGATCTGGATCGCAGCCTGCTGATTTTTGTCGGCGATCTTATTGATAATCAGCCGGGGAGCCTCATCGACCATACGTCGGTGCTGGAGCAGGTGAGGAGAGAAGTTGCCGAGGGGCGCGCCATTTGCCTGATGGGCAATCACGAATTTAACGCCGTTGGCTGGCTGATGCGCCATCCTCAGATGGCTCAGCCCCTGCGTCCGCATACGGCGAATAACCGCCGTCAGCATCAGGCCTTCCTCAACGACGTCACGGAAGACAGCGCTCAGCACCTGCTGTGGGTCGAGTGGTTTAAAACCCTGCCGCTGTTCGTTGATTTTGGCGATATCCGTGCGGTGCACGCGTGCTGGGACGAGAGCGCTATTGCCCGGCTTCGCGCGTGGCTCGACGAAGAGAACCGGCTGAAGCCGGAGAGCTGGGTACACGCCTTCGATAAACAGCACGTCCTGTTCCGCCTGCTGGAGACGATACTCAAGGGGCCAGAGCTGGCGCTGCCTGCAGGCTACAGCTTCGAGGATAAAACTGGGATCGAGCGGCGCCATATTCGCATCCGCTGGTGGCTTAACGAGGCAACAACCTACCGGCAGATTGCCCAGGTTCAGCCCGAGATGGTTAGCAGCATCCCGGATATGGCGCTGGAAAAAAGCGCTTACGTTTTGCCCGAGGTTCCGGTTGTCGTTGGGCACTATACCCTATCTGGCGAACCGGCGGCGCTGAGCGAGCGGGTAGTGTGCGTTGATTATAATGCGGCAAAAGCGAACTATCCGCTGCGAGCGTGGATTTATGACGCCGGCCAGACGGAGGTGACAAACGGGCGCTTCGTCAGCGTCAGCGTTTGAGGCTGATATTCCGCTTAAGGGCAGAGCTACAGCGATGACGTCCGGCGGTCAAGCCCTCAGTTTTCTGCGGCACATTTCGGGAAAACTGCGGTAAAATAGCGCTCCGGCGCGCGCCTGCGGCCGGATAAACCGCCTTTGGGACAATATGCCGTCACGGCAATAATAATTATTTTTAATGAGGGATCTTATGGCCACGTTGCTTGAAAGCTACGGTAACTGTTTTCGCAAATATGCCACCTTTCGCGGCCGCTCGGCGCGCAAAGAGTACGCCGTATTTACCGTCGCTAACTTTGTACTGTCAGCGGTACTGGGGCTGATCCCGGTTATCGGCGGGCTGTTTAGCCTGATTATCATTATTCCCGGTATCGCGGTGGCGGTACGACGCCTGCACGATCTGAACAAATCCGGCTGGTGGCTGCTGGCGCCTTTCCTGATCCTGATTATCGGCCTGATTGGCGTTGCCGGCACCGTAGAAGAAGGTGGGGCGGCAGCATGGGTATGGCTGATGGTCGCTGGCGGAATCATGTCGCTGGTGATGTCCATCTGGCTGCTGTTTGCCCGGGGCACCGACGGGGCTAACCGCTTTGGCGACGCTCAGCAGGATAACGGCGACAGCGCACCTCCCGGCGCGCAGAGCGCCCCGGTTTCTTCCGCCGAAGATGTCAGAGAGCGTCTGGCCCAGGCAACAAAGATGCGCGATGACGGTACGATCAGCGAAAGTGAATATGAAACCATGCGCTCGAGCATTATTAAGGATATTTAACCCGCGCAGAATGCCCGCGCCGGGTGGTTTTCTCCCGGCATTTCCGCTACTGTATGCGCCATTTTTCTAAGACGACGAGCCTGTTTATGAAAACCGGACCCCTGAACGAAAGCGAACTTGAATGGCTGGACGATATCCTGTCGAAATACGCCACCGACGGCGCCATCCTTGATGTCTCCGAGCTTGATGGCCTGCTGACGGCGATCCTCTCCGGGCCAGCCGAGATTGAACCCGCCCAGTGGCTGCTGGCTATCTGGGGCGGTGCCGACAACGTACCGCGCTGGGCCAACGATCGCGAGCGTGACCGCTTCGTTAACCTCACCCTGCAGCATATGAGCGATGTTGCCGAGCGCCTGGACGACTATCCGGAGCAGTTCGAGCCGCTGTTCGGCACGCGGGAAGAGGAAGGCCAGGAGCTGACTATCGTTGGCGAGTGGTGCTTTGGCTATATGCGCGGCGTCGGCCTGGGCAGCTGGACCGCTTTACCGGCGGAGCTGCAGGCTGAGCTCGATATCATCGCTTTGCACGGGACGGAAGCGCAGTTCCCGGCGGTTGAAGCGCTCTCCGTCGATGATTTTCTCGCCAGCGTAGAGCGTATTAAACCCGCGGCGCTGGCGCTTTATCAATACTGGACGGAGCATGCGCAGCCGGCAGAGGTGCCGCAGCCGATCAGAAATGATGCCAAAGTTGGACGTAACGACCCCTGCCCGTGCGGCAGCGGCAAGAAATATAAGCAGTGCTGCTTAGCGAAATAAAATAAGGGGCCGACAGGCCCCTTACTCTTTTATCCGACGGCAGGCAAAACGCCGGCCGCGATACAAAACTGAATCAACACGATAGCGATACCGCACAGCAGGACCAGCCACAGCGCCGGCGTTCCGCCGATAACCCGCCACGTCGCGTGCGGATGCTGCTGACGACTCTTCATGACCAGCAGCGCAGGCAGCATCAGCGCCAGCACGGCGAGGGCAACGCCCGCGTAGCCCAGCGCCATTACGAAGCCGCGAGGGTAGAACAGCGAGAAGGCCAGCGGCGGTACAAAGGTGATGACGCCGCTTTGCATGCGCCCGCCCGGCGTATTTTTACGCTGAAACAGGTCGGCCAGATAATCAAATAACCCCAACGCGACGCCGAGGAACGACGTGGCCAGCGCCAGATCGGCAAA
>NZ_JAQGFU010000156.1:0-10513 GCF_030078455.1 Klebsiella sp. Ech2A
CCAGCTGGCACCGCCAGCTGGACAGACCGCGAGCCTGCGAGCGGGCTGCCCGTACAAAAATGCCGGGAGCATTTTTGAACAACGCCTGCGTTGGCCCCGAAGGGGCGAGGCCCAGGGACGGGCCGAGTAATCGCGAGCGAAGCGAGTCAATCCCCCCCTCACCGCCATATTTAAAGAAGAGCTCGTACGCAAGTACGGGCTTTTTTTCGCACATTGCATACCCAGGGAGAGATGAGAAGCCCCAACCGGGGTTCGACAGCTATTTGCTTCATGAACGCCCCTTTGCCCTGGCAGCATGCAGTCGATGCTCCACGCTAGCGCGTAAAAAATGCACAGTTCCCCGCAGCTAACAACCTGAAAAAATAACGCCCGCCCCTTTTTTCACGCGGTTTTGAATCAAACTAATCATTCCTGGAATCAGCGTTCCCTCCCTATGCCGCCAGGGTGTCCTACTGCAGGGTTAATTTTGATTCATTCCAATCAATGATAATCATCTTTGGCACAACCGTTGCAATTGTGATTGAGTCAAACCGAAAGGGAATCACATATGGAACAGGCTGAAGTTATTTCCAGACTAAAAGCAATGTACGAACAGCTTCCCCGTCAGGAACGGCTGGCGGCCAGCTTTGTGTTAGACCACGCCCAGGAAGTAGCGGTAATGTCAATGCGTGAGCAGTCGCGTCTTGCCGGCGTTCCGCCTTCCACGATGACCCGTTTGGCAAAACGCCTCGGACTCGGCGGCTATGATGCGCTGCGCGAAGTGTTTATCGCCGCCTTGCGTACCAAAAGCAGCATCTATGAATCACGAGTGCCGGGGCTGGTTGCGATGAATAAGCAGGGAGAAGACTCTTTGCTGCGCGACCTGGCCGCCACCACGCAGGCCCATATTGAAACACTGTGTCGTCAGGAGAATCTTGAGGCGATGATTCAAGCCAGCAGGCTGCTGGCAGAAGCGCGGACCATTTACTGTCTGGGGCTTCGCTCGTCGTTTCCTGTCGCCTTCCATTTTCAACATGTCAGCGCCTGGTTCGCCAACAATGTGCGCCTGATTGATGGCGCAGGCGAAAGCGGCATGATGACGCTGATGGGCGAGATTAACGCCAAAGATGTGCTGCTGGTAGTCAGTCTGGCGCCCTATTCCCGACGGGCCGTCACGCTGGCCCGCTATTTAGCCCAGCGGAAAATCCGTGTTGTCGCAATTACCGATAATGCCAGTTCGCCTGTCGCAAGACTGGCCGCGGAATCAATATTGGTACAAAAGAAAACGGCGTCGTTTTTCGACACGATTACGCCAGCCTTATTAGTTAGTGAATTACTGGTGGCATTATTTGCCGCCAATGCGCGGACCGATATTCACTCGGCAGTGAAAAGAACCGAAGAGCAATTATGGGCCACCGGAGAGTGGTGGAGTCTTAACTAGTTACTCACGACAGACCAGAGGATAAAATGAGATATAAATCCGAAATGACCACCGCACCGAAACATGGTCATAAGAGCCTGCTTTATTCCGAAGTAGTCAGTGATTTAAATACGTTGGATCGCGTAGATATCGCCGTATTAGGGATTCCTTATGGCTCGCCTTATTCCATTGATGAAGTCACCAACGATCAAACCAATGGACCGACGGCAGTGCGTCAGGCGACCGATCGCGCGGTGCGCAGCATTGAGCGTTACGATTTCGATATTGGCGGCCCGCTGATGGATAATCAGGATATTCGCATGATCGATTGCGGCGATATCGCAGGCGATGCCCGCGCCCTGGGTCAACATTACGAAGCGGCCGAAGCGGTAGTACGTAAAATTTTACAGCTGGGCGGCATGCCGCTGGTGATTGGCGGCGATCACGGTATTCCGATTCCGGTGCTGCGCGCGCTGGATGAACTGAATGAAACCATCACCCTGATTCATGTCGATGCTCACCTGGACTGGCGTCAGGATGTCAACGGCGTGACCGATGGTTACTCCAGCCCCATTCGCCGGGCCTCAGAAATGAAGCACATCGGCGAAATCTGGCAAATTGGCCTGCGCGCAAACGGTTCGGCGCGCCAGGAAGAGGTTGACGCAGCGCTGGAATATGGTGCGAAATTGATTCCTGCCCATCAGCTGCATGATGAAGGTATCGACAGCCTGTTAGCACGTATTCCTGATGGCGGTCATTATTATATTACCTGTGACGCCGATGGTATTGACCCAACGATTATGCCCGCGGTCAACGGCCCGGCATTAGGCGGGGTAACTTATCACCAAATGCGTAAATTAATTCACGGTCTGGTGGCAAAAGGCAAAGTCGTGGGCATGGATCTGGTTGAAATCACGCCGAAGAAAGATATTAACCAAATTACCGCCATTACCGCCTGTCGGTTCTTTGTCAATTTAATTGGCACCGCGGTGCGCGCGGGTTATTTCAATAAAAATAGTTAATCCGCCTCATGACCGCGCATTTACGTAACAATAACCTGAACGGGAAATAATGAGATGAAAAAACAGTTTGCATTTGCAGCAATGCTGGGACTCGCTTGCGCATTCTCCAGCCTCTCCGCCAGCGCCGCCGATTTGTTGGATACCATTATGCAGCAAAAAGTGGTGCGTATCGCGGTCCCTCAGGATTACGCCCCCTATGGCTTTGTGGGAAGTGATATGCAGCCGCAGGGCATTGATATCGACACCGCCAAACTGATCGCCGATAAACTGGGTGTGAAGCTGCAGCTGGTGCCGGTCACGGGACCAAATCGCGTCCCCTATCTGCAAAGCGGTAAAGCGGATATGACCATCTCCTCGCTGGGTAAAACCGCAGAGCGCGCCAAAGTGATCGACTATAGCATCGCCTATGCGCCTTTCTTTGATGCGGTGTTTGGCAAGGCTGGGGTGAAAGCCAGCAACGCCGACGAGCTAGCGGGCAAAACGGTCTCGGTAACCCGCGGCTCGATGCAGGATGAAGAGTTAACGACCCTGGCACCAAAAGCTAACGTCAAACGCTTTGAAGATAACAACAGCACTATCGCCTCGTTCATGTCCGGCCAAACGCAATTAGTGGCAATCGGTACCACCGTCGCCGGCGCACTGAAGCAGAAAAACCCCGGTCTGGATATTCAGCTAAAAGTGATTCTCGCTAACGCCCCATGCTACGTCGGCCTGCCAAAAGGTAACCCTGCGCTGGTTGCCAAAGTGAACGAAATCCTGCGTGCCGCGAAAGCCGACGGCACCATCAATCAGATTTCGCAGAAGTGGCTGGGTGCGCCAGCAGGCGATCTGCCTGAATCCTAAGCATTGTGGCTCCCTGTGGGCGGGGAGTCTTTTCTCTGGTGGGGAACAACATGAACCATTATGCAACCCATATTTTGGCCAGGCAGGCGGCGGCCATAACGCTGTCGTCGATCCCAGGCGACGTGCGGCGGGTCGCCTGTCGCGCGCTGATCGACACGCTGGGCGTGGCGCTGGCTGGCAGCACGATGCCGGTAGTGCAGCGTCTGAAACGGACGGTAATGAGCGAGGGTAAGGCCAGCACGCTGGGCGGCACGCTGCGCGTCAGCCCGCTGGACGCCGCGCGGATCAACGGTTGTGCCGCGCACGCGCTGGATTTTGATGACAACTGCTACGCCGGATTCGTCCATGGCTCCGCAGTCATCATCCCGGCCGCACTGGCAGTGGCTCAGCAGTATGACCGCGACGGCGCCAGTCTGCTGACGGCCATTGTCTCAGGTAGCGAATGCCAATACCGGCTCGGCGAAGCGCTGGGCCAGGAGCTGTATCAACGCGGATGGTGGACAACCGGGATTCTGGGTGTGGTCGGCGCCGCCGTTGCCGCCGCCCACCTGCTACGCCTGGCTCCTCATCAGGTTGCCCATGCTATTGCGTTAGCTCTCGCCGCCGCCGGCGGCAGTAAAAGCGCCTTTGGCAGCGATGCGAAAGCCGTGATGGCCGGACTGGCCGCCGAACGAGGCATTCAGGCGGCGCTGATGGCGCAAGCGGGAATCACGGGTCCGCTCAATACGCTGGAACATCATTACGGATTGCCGGTGCTGATGAACGATGCCCAATGGCAGCCGGAGCGGTTAACCGTTCACGGCTGGCGCTTGCTGCGGCCGGGGCTGGACGTTAAACGCATCCCGGTCTGCCTGTCTGCTCACGCGGCCGTCGATGCGGTTGTCACCCTGATGCAACGGCATACGCTTGCGGTGGGTGAAATAGAGCAGATCCGCTGCGATGTGCCGCAGATTGTGCTCGCGAACTTGATTTACGCCAATCCATTGACTCCGCAACAGGCGCAATTCAGCCTGCCCTATGCCATCGCCGCCACGCTATTTTATGGTGAGTTAACCCTGAACCAGTTGACGCAGGCGTCGCTGGAACCGGCGGGGCTACATGCCCTGATGGCGAAAGTCAGCATCACCAGCAGCACGCAGTGGCAACACCCGCAGAGTTTGCAAACCGCCCCGGAAGGTGCCTGCATCACCCTGAATCTGAAATCGGGGCGGCAGCTCAGCTGCCGTGTCGATCGCGCGCTGGGCAATGCTACCAATCCCCTGAACGATGAGGCCCTGGATGACAAGTTCCTGTCATGCTCCCAGCAAGTGCTATCCGCGACCACGAGCCGTCGCCTTCTGACTCAGCTACGCCAGGTTATCTCCCTGCCCTCCGTGGCGCAGCTGTCACAACTACTGGAGAACCCAGAACATGAGCTTTGATTTTTCCCCGGTATTGAGCCAGTGGCCAATGCTGCTTAACGGCATTGTCATCACCCTCATGATGACGCTGGCGGCCACGCTGCTGGGCATTACCCTGGGAATTGCCTGCGGCTGGGGACGCGCCAACGGCCCGCGCCCGTTACGGTGGCTCATTGCCAGCTATGTCGAGCTGGTCCGCAATACTCCCTATATCATCCAGCTGTTTTTTATCTTTTTCGGCCTGCCGGCGGTAGGCGTACAGATGTCGGCGCTGACGGCCAGCGTGCTGTCGCTGATCCTCAACCTTGGCGCGTACGCCAGTGAGATCGCCCGTGCCGGTATTGAGAACACGCCGCGTAGCCAAATCGAAGCAGCACAGAGCCTTGCGTTAAACCGCTGGCAAATTTTTACCCGCGTGGTGCTGCCTCCGGCTCTTGGCAGAGTCTGGCCCGCGTTGGTCAGTCAGGTCATTATCATCATGCTGGGTTCGGCGGTATGCAGCCAGATCTCAACCGAGGAGCTATCGTTCAGCGCCAACCTGATTGCCAGCCGCACCTTCCGTAATTTCGAAGCCTACATTATCGCCGCCGCTGCCTATCTGGTATTAGCCATCGCCGTGCGCCAGATTCTGAACTGGGTAGGCCCGCGCTTTATTTTCCGTCGACCTTGAGGATCCATGATGAGCGACTTTTCCTTATGGGATATCTATCGCAACTTGCTGCTGGCGCTGCGCTGGACGGTTGGATTGTCCGCTATCGCATTTATTGGCGGTGGCGTCGTCGGTGGGTTACTGCTGGTACTACGCCTCTCTGGTTCGCGTATCGCCAGCTATTTCGTTCGCGGCTATGTGCAGCTGTTTCAGGGAACGCCGCTGCTGCTGCAGCTCTTTCTGGTCTATTTCGGCCTGGCGATCGCCGGCATTAATACTTCACCACTATTTACTGCCAGTTTCTGCCTGACGCTGTACGCCAGCGCCTATTTAACCGAAATCTGGCGCGGCAGCGTGGAAGCTATTCCACGCCAGCAGTGGGAGGCAGCCCAGAGCCTGGCGCTCAACTTTCGCGAACAGCTACGCTACATCATTCTGCCCCAGGCCCTGCGTGTGGCCATCGCCCCTACCGTCGGCTTTTTGGTGCAGGCCATTAAGAACACGGCTCTGGCGTCGGTGATTGGTTTTGTCGAACTGACGCGCGCCGGGCAGATCATCTCGAACGCCACGTTTTCACCCTTCCTGATTTACGGCAGCGTGGCCCTGTTTTACTTCTTCCTGTGCTTTCCGCTCTCCATATGGAGCCGGCATCTTGAACAACGTTTGTCACGGAGAACCAACTGATGACCCAGACAGCCGATTTTTCCCTGGTGGATATACGCGCGCTGCATAAGCGTTTTGGCGAAAACGAGGTGCTGAAAGGCATTGATCTGCAGATAAAACGCCAGGAAGTGGTGTGCATTATCGGCAAAAGCGGCTCGGGGAAAAGCACCTTATTACGCTGCATTAATGGCCTGGATGCCTATCAGGCGGGAGAGCTGCTGGTGGACGGACAGCCGGTGCAGCAGGACAACGGCACCGCTCTGCGCGAACTGCGGCAGAACGTCGGCATGATTTTTCAGAGCTTTAATCTTTTTCCTCACCTTACCGTGGGTAAGAACGTAATGCTGGCCCCGACGCTGGTGAAAAAGATGGCCAGGGGCGAAGCCGAGCGCACGGCCAGACGGTTGCTGGAACGCGTCGGCCTGGCCGATAAATTTGATGCCTGGCCGGATAGCCTCTCCGGCGGTCAGCAGCAGCGCGTCGCGATTGCGCGCTCGCTGGCGATGAATCCGGAAATCTTGCTGTGCGATGAAATAACCTCCGCGCTGGATCCGGAACTGGTCGGCGAAGTGCTGCAGGTGATTGAGTCGCTGGCGCAGGAAGGTATGACCATCATCATGGTCACGCACGAAATGAATTTCGCGCGCAAAGTCAGCGACCGGGTGGTGTTTATGCATCAAGGACGCGTCCACGAAGTGGGCGCCCCGGACACACTGTTTACTCAGCCGCAAACGGCAGAGCTTCGTCAATTCCTGGCCTGAGGGCCGCTTATCCACCTGGAGCAAAAAAATGGTACATACGCGTATTCGTCCGTTTAACACCAAAGAGACCTATCCGGAGCAAAATCTCGATAACGACCTGTGTCAGGCCGTTGTCGCCGGGAATATGGTCTTTCTACGCGGGCAAATTGGGCAAAACTTAGACACCCGTGAATCAGTGGGTATTGGTGATATTGCGGCGCAAACCGAGCAGGCGATGTACAACATCAACATGCTGCTGGAAGAGAGCGGCAGCAACCTGCAAGAGATCTGCAAAATCACCGTTTATCTGACCGACGTTCGCCACCGCGAAACGGTGTACAACATCATGGGGCGCTGGCTGAAAGGCGTGTTCCCGGTCTCTACCGGACTGATGATTTCACATCTGGCGCGTCCGGAATGGCAAGTTGAGATCGACGTGATTGCCGTGAAGGCGGGTTGATAAACCGTCAGCGATACGCTCACGTTTGAGTTAAGGGAGGGGGATAAACGAACAGCAGGATTTCCCGACGCTCCCTTATATTCTATTCGTTCCTTTAAGCCTGAGGCAGGGTTTGTCGATTTTGTGGCGGTCGATTACCCGCTCGGGCCTCTCCTCATACATGGATGCTCCCTGCTGACCAGATATGGACGACGAAAATAAAACCGTCGCAATATATGGCAATTCTTACACCCATTACAATAACAACGTGAACACTCGCCTGCGGGACCTCGCCCGTTCGCTGCTGCCCGAACGCGGCAAAGGCTATGCGTATCGCGGTATTACCATCTCGACCGGACATCTGGGTGGCATATTCTCAGCCTGCAGTTCCAGAACGGTCTGCAAAAGTGGGACGTGATCGTCTTCCAGGGAAACTCGACGGAAGCCATCAGCAAAAGGGCCGCAACCCGGGAGTATTTTACCCAATCGGTGATAACCATGGCGGACATTGCGCACAAAGCGAATGAAAAGGTCGTCTGGTTTATGACCTGGGCCAGCAAAAATAAACCGGAGCAGACGGATAAACTGGAAAAGGCCTATCTTGACATCGCCCGCCAGACGCACGGCTACGTGGCCCCCGTCGGCCTCGCCTTTGCGCGCGCCGTTGAGCAGCATCCGGAGATAAATTTATACCACAGCGATGGCAACCATCCGTCTCTGGCCGGCACCTACCTGACGGCCTGCGTACTGTTTGCTACCCTCTATCATCACTCTCCGGTAGGCGGCGCTCTCCCTGTCGACGGCGATATGACCGAACGGACAGCCCGCGCCCTGCAGCAAACCGCATGGGATACGGTCGTCGCCTTCAGAGAGCAAAAGTCATCATAAACCTCTGGCCAGGGCCGGCGTATCCGGCCCTGCGCTAATCCTCCTCCATCCGCTGATACTCTTCGCCGAGGAAATCCACCAGCGCGCGCACCGACGGCAGTAGCCCGCGGCGTGAGGCAAAGACCGCATGAATCACCTCCCGGCGCGGCTGCCACTCGTCAAGTACCACTACCAGCTCACCCGCCGCCAGCCGATCGCGCGCCATTAATAGCGGCAGCTGAACAACGCCAATGCCGGCGACCGCCGCTTCGCACAGCGCCAGCATGTCGGTGGTCACCATTCGCGGGGTAAAATAGACCTCCGCGCGGGCGCCCTGCGGGCCGGTCAGCTGCCACTTATGCTGATGCTTGCCGGCGGACAGGCTCAGTCCCGGCCACTCGCTCAGTTCAGACGGCGCCTGCGGCTGCCCCATGCGCGCCACCAGCGCCGGGCTGGCAAACAGCCGGTGCCCGCGATCGGCCAGCATCCGCATCACCAGATCGCTATCATCGAAGGGCCGCGGCCGCACGCGAATAGCCACGTCAACCCCCTCACCGACCACATCAACCCGCCGGTTGGTTGCCTCCAGATGCACGTTCACCCCCGGATAGCGCTGCATAAAGCGCGCCAGCATCGGGCCAATATGCACATGCAGGAGGGTAACCGGACAGGTGAGCTTAACGCTGCCGCGCGGCTCAGAGCGAAGGGTCTCCACCGCCTGCTGCGCCGCCTCGGCCTCGATCAGCATCGCTTTGCAGTGCTGATAAAACGTCTGACCAACTTCGGTTACCGCGAACTGCCTTGTGGTGCGATGAATCAGGCGCACACCGAGCCGCTCTTCCAGCTGGGCAATGCGGCGGCTGAGCTTCGATTTAGGCTGATCGAGCGCCCGACCCGCCGCGGCGAATCCGCCATGATCCACCACCTGGACAAACCAGGCTAAGTCGTTGAGATCCTGCATCCTTCCCCCATCGTTCCATTTTTAGAACAGTATAGGTCATTTTTACTATCTACCGGGCTGTTAGCCGCGCATCTAAGCTTATCAACATCGAAACAACCGCACAGGAGAGAACAATGAAACAGATTACAGGCGTCTATACCGCGCCATCCCAGCACTGGGTCGGTAACGGTTTCCCGGTACGTTCGCTGTTTTCTTATCAAACCCACGGCGAGCAGCTGAGCCCCTTCCTGCTGCTGGATTACGCAGGACCGCATAGCTTCCCGGCGGGGAGCGGCAAACGCGGCGTCGGCGAGCATCCGCATCGCGGGTTTGAAACAGTAACCGTTGTTTATTCAGGTGAAGTTGAGCACCGCGACTCAACCGGCAGAGGCGGCGTGATTGGCCCCGGCGATGTGCAGTGGATGACGGCGGGCGCCGGGATCCTGCACGAAGAGTTCCACTCGGCGGAATTTACCCGTACCGGCGGCGAGCTGAAGATGATCCAGCTGTGGGTCAACCTGCCGGCCAAAGACAAAATGGCCGCGCCGGGATACCAGAGCATCACCGCTGACCTGATTCCCCGCGTCGCGCTGCCGGATAACGCAGGCCACGTCCGGATCATCGCCGGTGATTATGCCGACGTTTCCGGCCCGGCGCGCACCTTCTCGCCGCTGAACGTCTGGGATATGCAGCTGACGCAGGGCCACGACGTCTCGTTACGCCAGCCTGCCGGCTGGAGCACCGCGCTGGTTGTTCTTGAAGGTGAAATCAGCGTTAACGGCGCTGAAAATGCGCGCGAAGGACAGTTGGTGGTGCTGAGCCAGCAGGGTGAAACGCTGCACCTCAGCGCTACCGCTGATGCCAGGGTCCTGCTGCTGGCCGGCGAACCGCTGGGTGAGCCTATCGTCGGCTATGGCCCATTTGTCATGAACAGCAAAACGCAAATCGCCGAAGCGGTGCGTGATTTTAATAGCGGCCGTTTTGGCCAAATCTGACGCGACAGAGGTACAAAAAATGTCTACTCCAGCTAATTTTTACGGGCTCACCCGGTGATTGACGTAAATGACAGCGCCATGCTGCTGATTGAGAGCTACGCCAAAGCGCAGGACGTGGTGAAGAACGGCGAACAGCTTGATTCACAGCGTTAAAGCCACCGCCCCGGCGTTTTTTACCGGGGCGGTGTTCATTGCTTGAGCGAACGGTAAGGAAAGAATAAATACTGCTTGACCGTTTTAGCGCAACTCCCTATAGTAGCGCCCCGTTGCCCGCCCAAGGCGTGCAGCGAAACAATATGGTGAGGTGTCCGAGTGGCTGAAGGAGCACGCCTGGAAAGTGTGTATACGGCAACGTATCGAGGGTTCGAATCCCTCCCTCACCGCCATATTTAAAGAAGAGCTCGTACGCAAGTACGGGCTTTTTTTTCGCCTGTTGCACCGCCCAGGGAGGGATGAGAAGCCTCGACCAGGGTTCGACAGCTGGCGCAGCCAGCTGGACAGACCGCGAGCCTGCGAGCGGGCTGCCCGTACAAAAATGCCGGGAGCATTTTTGAAC
>NZ_JAQGFU010000157.1:0-10348 GCF_030078455.1 Klebsiella sp. Ech2A
GCGCCAGCAGCGGGATCGCCAGCATGATAACCATCAGCAGCAGTAAAAAGCCCTTCAGCGTGCCGGAAACCGAGCGGTCGGCAAATTTTCCGCCAAGATAGTTGCCCAGGGAGAAGCCGACGCCAATCAGCACCAGCATCGCGGTGACGAACAGCGGCGAAGCGTGGGTAATGGTATGCAGCACCGGAGAAATATAGGTATAGAGGGTGAACATCGCCCCGGCCCCGAGCACGGTGGTCAGCAGCGCGGAGAGCACCTGCGGCCGCATCAATACCGCCAGCTCCTCCTTCACGTTTGGCCGCTCCCCTGCGCTGCCTCTTGGCAGCGACAACCACAGGCTGACCATCGCCACCAGGCCAAGACCCGCCGTGGCGAGGAAGGACATGCGCCAGCCGATGGTCTCACCGAGCCATGTCGCCGCCGGAACGCCGCCAATATTGGCGATGGTCAGCCCCATAAACATGGTCGCTACCGCGCTGGCCTGCTTGTGCTTAGGAACCACGCTCGCGGCGACCACCGACCCGAGGCCGAAGAAGGCGCCGTGGTTCAGGCTGGTGATAATGCGCGAGAGCAGCAGCGTGGTGTAATCCGGCGCCATTGACGAGAGGACGTTGCCAAGGGTAAAAATAGCCATCAGGAAAATCAGCGCGCTGCGGCGCGCGCGGTGCGAGAGCAGCAGCGTCATCAGCGGCGCCCCGACCATCACGCCGATGGCATAGGCGCTGATCAGCATCCCCGCGGCGGGAATGGATACATCCACGCCTTTGGCGATAACCGGCAGTAGTCCCATCGGGGAAAATTCGGTCGTACCAATACCAAACGCCCCAATGGCCAGCGCTAACAGGGGAAAGTTGATCTTCATGCAATGACTCCAGCAGACCGTCCTCAGCGACGGTATCTCATCAGAAGCCAAAAGCATGACATCAATCACAGAAAAACAAAAGTAAACGAAATGGCAAAAGATTTTTGCGAATTTGATAATAATGCGCGGAAATAAGGGGAAAGGATCCTCTCCCCCGAAAAAATTAGTGCAGTACGGCGGTCAGCCCTGCGGCCACGATCAGGCCCAGAACAATAATCGTCGTGGTCAGCGAAAACTTTAAATCTGTATCCATCAATTTTCCCCCTGATTATCCCCACAAGAAAAGTGAGCCTGCTCATTTTTGCACAATATTGTATAAAAATCTTCTGAGATTTAGGGTGATGCACATTTTTACTCTTCCCCTTTGCCGCAAGATCGGACAAAATCCCACGCTAATTTGAAAGCGTATCGGCCATTGACCCCTTCCTGTCGTTCTGTGTCGTTTCCCGACGTGATGCAATGTTGAACATTGCGCTCAGGGTGTGTATAGGCAAACGTTTCCGTATCGATAATCAGACGATCAGGTCAAGGTCTGGAGAGAGAAGTAATGGCAACAATTAAAGATGTAGCGAAGCGCGCAAACGTTTCCACTACAACAGTTTCACATGTAATTAACAAAACCCGCTTTGTCGCTGAAGAGACGCGCAACGCGGTATGGGCTGCCATCAAAGAGCTGCACTACTCTCCGAGTGCGGTGGCGCGCAGCCTGAAGGTTAATCACACCAAATCGATCGGTCTGCTGGCCACCAGCAGCGAAGCGGCCTATTTCGCCGAGATTATCGAGTCCGTTGAGAAGAGCTGCTTCCAGAAGGGCTACACCTTGATTCTCGGCAACGCCTGGAACGATCCGGAAAAGCAGCAGGCCTACCTGTCAATGATGGCGCAAAAGCGCGTCGACGGCCTGCTGGTGATGTGCTCTGAATACCCGCAGTCGGTGCTCTCCATGCTCGAAGAGTACCGCAACATCCCGATGGTGGTGATGGACTGGGGTGAGTCCAAGGCCGACTTTACCGATTCGGTTATCGATAACGCCTTTGAAGGCGGCTATATGGCCGGTCGCTACCTCGTTGAGCGCGGCCACCGTGAAATCGGCGTGATCCCGGGTCCGCTGGAGCGCAACACCGGCGCCGGCCGTCTGGCCGGTTTTATGAAAGCAATGGAAGAAGCGCAGATTAGCGTCCCGGAAAGCTGGGTGGTTCAGGGCGACTTCGAGCCAGAGTCCGGCTACCGCGCAATGCAGCAGATCCTCAGCCAGCAGCATCGTCCGACCGCCATCTTCTGCGGCGGCGACATCATGGCGATGGGGGCGATTTGCGCCGCCGACGAAATGGGCCTGCGCGTGCCGCAGGATATTTCGCTGATTGGCTATGACAACGTGCGCAACGCCCGCTACTTTAGCCCGGCGCTGACCACCATTCATCAGCCAAAGGACTCTCTCGGCGAAGCCGCCTTCAATATGCTGATGGACCGCATCGTTAACAAGCGCGAAGAGTCGCAGTCTATCGAAGTCCACCCGCGGCTGGTCGAGCGCCGCTCGGTGATCGACGGCCCGTTCGTCGACTACCGCCGCTAATCCTGCCGGGCGTCGGCTATTCCGGCGCCCTCAGCCACTCCCGATTTAACGTTTCGCTGTCGCCAAGATAGTCCAGCAGCCAGGAGAGCGCCGGCGAGATATCGCTCTGCTGCCAGGTCAGACAGCAGGCGGCGTCCGGGAACGGATTTTCCAGCTCCAGCGCCGTCCACTCGCCGCTGTCGATCCGCGGGCGGGCGAAGTGTGACGGCACCATGCCGATGCAGAGCCCGGCCGACAGGCAGGTTGCCGAGGCGTCCCAGTCCGGCACCACCACCCTCTTCTGATTATCCAGCAGCCACGTCGTGCGCTTCGGCAGCGATCGTGACGTATCTTCCCTGACCAGCGACGGCCAGTTGCGCAACGTGTCATCGCTCAGCGGGCCGCTCATTTTCGCCAGCGGATGGTGGCTGGCAACTACGCAGTGCCAGCTCAGCATGCCCATATCGCGAAAGGCGTAGCGTCCGCCGACCGGAATCGAGCGGGTCGCGCCGATGGCCAGCTCCACGCGGCCGTCGGCCAGCGCGTCCCAGACGCCGTTAAACACTTCCTGAAAGACAATCAGCTCGACGTCCGGAAAGTGGCGATAAAAATCGACAATCATCTGCCGCATCCGCGCCGGCTTAACGATATCGTCAACCGCAATTGAGAGCTGCCCGCGCCAGCCGTTGGCGATCTGCTGGCACTGGCGGCGGGTGATCTGCATTTTTTTGATAACAGAACGCCCTTCCTGTAAAAACCACACGCCGGCGGGGGTGAGCTCCACGTCGCGATGGCGGCGCTCAAAGAGCGGAACGGCCAGCCACTCTTCGAGCTGACGCACGGTGTAGCTGACCGCCGAGGGTACGCGATGCAGCTCCTGAGCCGCTGCGCTAAAGCTGCCGTTGCGCGCAACCGCATCAACCACTTCAAGGGAGTATTCGGACCACATATTCTGCCTGCAAATTTTTTGAACGCATGTAACAAATATTAGCGTTTCACAAGCCAGAATGCACTCCCTACACTCTGCGGCATCTTACCTGCATCAGAAGAAAGAGAACTTTATGCAACAACCTGGGAAAGGATTTTTGGTTTGGCTGGCGGGCCTCAGCGTGCTCGGCTTCCTGGCAACCGATATGTATCTGCCGGCGTTTTCGGCTATCCAACAGGATCTGAATACTTCGGCGGCCTCGGTCAGCGCCAGCCTGAGCGTATTTCTCGCCGGTTTCGCCCTTGGCCAGCTGTTCTGGGGCCCGGTATCCGATCGCTATGGGCGCAAGCCGGTGCTGCTCAGCGGCCTGGCGATCTTCGCCGTCGGCTGCCTTGGCATGCTGTGGGTCGAGGACGCGACCCTGATGCTGGCGCTGCGATTTGTGCAGGCCATCGGCGTCTGCGCGGCGGCGGTCACCTGGCAGGCGATGGTTACCGACTATTATCCTGCCCAGCGCACCAACCGCATATTCGCCACCATCATGCCGCTGGTGGGCCTCTCCCCGGCCCTGGCGCCGCTGCTCGGCAGCTGGCTGCTCGCCCATTTCGACTGGCAGGCTATCTTCGCGACCCTGTTCGCCATCACTCTGCTGCTGATGCTGCCTGCATTACGCCTCAAGCCGGTGAGCAAACCCGATAGCAGCACGCAGAAAAAGCTCACCTTCCTGGCGCTGCTGCGCTCGCGCGAATACAGCGGCAACGTGCTGATCTACGCCGCCTGCTCCGCCAGCTTTTTCGCCTGGCTGACCGGTTCGCCGTTTATTCTGCACGACATGGGCTACGGGCCAACCGCCATCGGCCTGAGCTACGTGCCGCAGACTATCGCCTTTTTAATCGGCGGATACGGCTGTCGTGCGGCGCTGCAGAAATGGCAGGGACAGCAGCTGCTGCCGTGGCTGCTGGTCGTTTTTGCCATCAGCGTTGCCGCCACCTGGCTGGTGGGCCTGCAGCAGGATGTCTCCATCGTCGCGCTGATGGCCCCCTTCTGCGTGATGGCTATCGTTAACGGCGCCATTTACCCGATTGTCGTCGCCCAGGCGCTGCGGCCGTTCCCTCAGGCGACGGGTCGCGCCGCCGCGCTGCAGAATACCCTGCAGCTCGGACTGTGCTTCCTGACCAGCCTGCTGGTGTCGACGCTGATTGCCACCCCGCTGCTCACCACCACCAGCGTGATGCTGGCCTCCATCGTGCTGGCCGGACTGGGATATGCGATGCAGCTGCGGAGCGCCCGTCTCAGCACCCAGTCGTCACATGCATAGAATGGTTTCAATGATGTTAAGGTCCAGTAATTAGCCTGCTAATATGTTTTTATTGAAAGCCTTAAAATAGGGGCCTATACTGGATCCCGTATCACATAAATAGAAAGTTTATCGATATTAACGGGGGCAGGACGCCTCCCGTTTCACCATGGAAGGCCTTTCGGCAAGGGTTATCTCCCTTCCTCTGTTCTACGTCGGATAGCAGCTTCACGGATTTTCCGTGAGATTTCTCACAATGCCAAAAAAAGCGTCTACGCTGTTTTAAGGTTCTGATCACTTGGGCGTGATGGAGAAGCTATGAGTTCATCGTGTATAGAAGAAGTAAGTGTACCAAATGACGACTGGTACCGAATTACAGCTGAGTTGCTCGGTCGTGCGGGTATTGAAATTAATGGCCCCGCTCCCTCCGATCTACGGATAAAAAACCCCCTCTTTTTTAAGCGCGTGCTGCAGGAAGGGTCTCTGGGGTTAGGTGAAAGTTATATGGACGGCTGGTGGGACTGCGAGCGTCTGGATATTTTCTTCCACAAGGTGCTGCGCGCCGGGCTGGAAAAGCAGCTTCCCCGCCATCTCAAAGATACGCTGCGTATTGCTGCCGCTCGCCTGTTCAATCTGCAAAGTAAAAAACGTTCCTGGATAGTCGGCAAAGAGCACTACGATCTCGGCAACGACCTTTTTAGTCAGATGCTCGACCCCTATATGCAATATTCCTGCGCTTACTGGAAAGAGGCGCAATCTCTGGAAGAGGCTCAGCAGGCTAAATTAGATCTTATTTGCCGTAAGCTGCAGCTTGAACCGGGGATGCGGGTGCTGGATATTGGCTGCGGCTGGGGCGGTCTGGCCTATTACATGGCAAAAAATTATCACGTTAGCGTGGTTGGCGTTACCATTTCTGCCGAACAGCAAAAAATGGCCCAGCAGCGGTGTGAGGGATTAGACGTCACTATCCTGTTACAGGACTATCGCGACTTACATGATAGTTTTGATCGCATTGTTTCCGTCGGTATGTTTGAGCACGTGGGGCCGAAAAACTACGCCACCTATTTCGATGTCGTCGATCGGAATATGAAAGCGGACGGTCTTTTTTTACTGCACACCATCGGTTCAAACAAAACGGACCTGAGCGTCGATCCGTGGATCAATAAATATATCTTCCCTAACGGCTGCCTGCCGTCGGTTCGCCATATTGCAAAAGCCAGCGAAACGCATTTCGTGATGGAAGACTGGCACAATATAGGCGCCGATTACGATACCACGCTGATGGCCTGGTACGAGCGGTTCCTCGCCAGCTGGCCGGATATTGCCGATAACTACACCGAGCGCTTCAAGCGCATGTTTAGCTATTATCTGAACGCCTGCGCCGGCGCCTTTCGCGCGCGCGATATTCAGCTGTGGCAGGTGGTATTTTCTCGCGGCGCCGAGAGCGGCCTGCGCGTAGCGCGCTAGATCCTGGATAAACCGCTGTGCCGATGCCGGTCCGTGGCTTCACTGACCGGCATTTTTTCGCGCTATTACTCTTCCTTCGCCTTTTGCACGGCCTCTTTCGCCGCCAGCACCCGCTCAACGGTATCGACCACCGCCTGCGTCTGCGGGTCAATCTCGATATTGACCCGATCACCCAGCTTTTTCGCCCCCAGCGTGGTGCGCAGCAGCGTTTCCGGAATCAGGTGCACGCAGAAGCGCGTTGGCGTGACTTCGCCAACCGTCAGGCTAATGCCGTCAACGCCGATAAAGCCTTTATACAGAATGTACTTCATCAGCGCCGGGTCCTGGACCTTGAACCAGATCTGGCGGTTATTTTCCGAGGTCAGGATCTTAACCACCTCCGCGGTGGTCATAATATGGCCGGACATCAGATGGCCGCCAATTTCATCGCTGAACTTTGCCGCGCGCTCAACGTTGACCACGTCCCCCTGACGCACGGCGCCGAGGTTGGTGATGCGCAGGGTTTCTTTCATCAGGTCAAAACTGATGCGCGCGCCGTCGATCTCGGTGACGGTCAGACAGCAGCCGTTATGTGCGACCGACGCGCCGGTTTCCAGTCCGTCGAGCATGTGCTCAGGCAGTTCCACCACGTGGGTACGAAAATTGGGCTTCTCATCGATGGACACCACTTTAGCGGTCCCCTGCACAATGCCAGTAAACATGCTTTGCTCCTGTAGAAATGGCTCACAATATATTAATCGGGAACAATAACAGGTGGTAAATAAGGTTGCCAGCACGCATCGTGCCCTACCATTTTTTCACTGGCTTAATGGCTAATCCTCGCTACAATAGACTGGCTAATCCCCCTGCTTTTTCTTCTTGCTGCCATTAACGGCGGCTTTTTTAGTCTCAAAATAACAACAATATAAAGGTGTACAGGTGCAGAAGTACTTCATTGAAGCGCGTCAGTTGTTAGCACTGGCTATTCCCGTCATCCTTGCGCAGGTGGCCCAGACCTCAATGGGCTTCGTCGATACCGTCATGGCGGCCGTCGCCATCGGTACCTCCATCTGGCTGCCGGCGATCCTCTTCGGCCACGGCCTGCTGCTGGCGCTAACGCCGGTCGTCGCGCAGCTCAACGGCTCCGGGCGCCGTGACCGCATTGCGCACCAGGTACGCCAGGGCTTTTGGCTGGCGGGGTTCGTCTCGGTGCTGGTGATGGTGGTGCTGTGGAACGCCGGCTATATCATCAGCTCAATGCATAATATTGATCCGGCGCTGGCGGATAAAGCCGTCGGCTACCTGCGCGCGCTGCTGTGGGGGGCTCCGGGCTACCTCTTCTTCCAGGTTGCGCGTAACCAGTGCGAAGGCCTGGCGAAAACCAAGCCGGGGATGGTCATGGGCTTCATCGGCCTGCTGGTGAATATCCCGGTCAACTACATCTTTATCTACGGTCATTTCGGCATGCCGGAGCTGGGCGGCGTGGGCTGCGGCGTGGCAACGGCATCCGTGTACTGGGTGATGTTTTTCAGCATGATCGCCTGGGTGCGTCGGGCGCGCTCAATGCGCGATATTCGGGGTGCCGAGGGATTCAGCAAGCCGGATTTTGCCGTCCTCAAGCGCCTGGTCCAGCTCGGGCTGCCGATCGCCCTGGCGCTGTTTTTCGAAGTGACACTGTTTGCGGTGGTTGCGCTGCTGGTTTCTCCGCTGGGCATTGTCGATGTCGCCGGCCATCAGATTGCGCTTAACTTCAGCTCGCTGATGTTCGTTTTACCGCTGTCGCTGGCGGCGGCGGTCACGATCCGCGTCGGCTTTCGCCTCGGTCAGGGCTCAACCCTCGATGCGCAAACCTCCGCCAGAACCGGCGTCGGCGTTGGCGTCTGCATGGCCGCGATCACCGCGATTTTCACCATCCTGATGCGCAAACAGATCGCCCTGCTCTACAACGACAACCCGGAAGTGGTGGTGCTGGCCTCCCAGCTGATGCTGCTGGCGGCGATATATCAGATCTCCGACTCCGTCCAGGTCATCGGCAGCGGGATCCTGCGCGGCTATAAGGATACGCGCTCAATCTTCTTTATTACCTTTACCGCCTACTGGGTTCTGGGACTGCCGAGCGGCTATGTGCTGGCGTTAACCGATATTGTCGTCCCGCGCATGGGGCCTGCCGGCTTCTGGTGCGGGTTTATTATCGGCTTAACCTCCGCGGCAATCCTGATGATGCTGCGGATGCGCTTTCTCCAGCGTCAGCCGTCGAGCGTCATTTTACAGCGCGCAGCGCGCTAGCCGGCAGCGGCGCCCCGTTTTCGGGGCCCCGTTTCTCAGCGATAGCCGGGCCCGCGCGGGCCCAGCGCCTCTCTCAGCGCCTCGACAAAGCATTTGATTTTGGTCGTTCGTCGGCGTCCTGCCGGCACCAGCACGTGCATCGGTCGCGAAGGGCCGGAAAACCCCGATAAAACCTGTACCAGCCTGCCCGCCTCAACCTCAACTCTCAGCACCTCTTCCGGCCCGAGGGTGATGCCGTGCCCGGCGAGAGCGGCGTTCATCAGCGCCTTCCAGTCGTTCGAACGGAAGCGCCCGGCGGGTTTAACCTCCACCGTGGCGCCCTCCCTGGTGAACTGCCAGCGGCAGGCGTTCATGGCCGACCAGTGGCCGTAGACCAGGCAGGCGTGGTGCTGCAGATCCGCCGGCGTCTGCGGCTCGCCGTGGCGCAAAATATAGTCAGGAGAGGCGCAGGCTATTAATCGGTAGGGGCGCAGCGGCCAGGCAACCATGGTGCTGTCGGCCAGCTCGCCAATGCGTACGATCACCTCGAACTCCTCTTCTATCGGATCGACGATGCGGTCGCTGAGGGTCAGCTCAACCTGCACCTCGGGGTAGCGGGCGAGATAGTCGGTGATAAACGTCGAGAGCGCATGTGAACCAAAGGTAACCGGCGCATTGACTCTGATAATTCCGGAGGGAGTCGCCTTCATCTCCAGCGCCAGCGCGTCGGCCTCGGCGACTTCGTCCAGCACCACGCGGCAGCGCTCATAGTAGCTGCGGCCGATATCGGTCAGGGTTTGCCGCCGCGTCGTTCGCGCGATGAGCGAGGTGCCGAGATGCGCCTCGAGGGCCGCTACGTGGCGGGCAACCATCTGCGGCGACAGCTGCAGCTGCTCGGCGACGGCGGCAAATGAGCCGGTTTCTGCCGCCTTGACGAAAACCTTCATGCTGGTGAGCTGATCCATGATTCACTCATTTTAGTTGTTTATCATGCAACCATCTTACGATTTATCTTCTGTGAAGAGGGAATTAAATTTATTCCCTCAACGAGGCAATTTGTCAGGAGTTAAAGATGAAGATCGGAATAATAGGCGCCGGATTTGTAGGACGTTCCATCGCTAAGCTTGCGCTGCAGGCCGGCCACGACGTGATGCTCAGCAACTCACGGGGACCGCAGACGCTGTTCAGCCTGGGGCCGATGATCGGCTGCCGGGTGGGCAGCGCGGACGAGGCCGCCGAATTTGGCGAGGTGGTGGTGATTGCCGTCCCCCTCAGCGCCGTCAGCGCGCTGCCGGTCGCCGGTATTAACAATAAGCACGTTATCGATGCGGTCAATTACTACCCGCAGCGGGACGGCGACATTGCCGAGCTCGACTCCGGGCAAACCACGACCAGCGAGCTGCTGGCGCGGATCCTGCCCGCCGCCAGAATCACCAAAGCCTTCAACGCCATCCCGATGACGCAGCTGGAAAGCGATGGCCTACCGGCCGGGGCGGAAAATCGCCGGGCGCTGCCGCTGGCGGGCGATGACGAAGAGGGGAAAGCTATCGCCGCCGCGCTGTACGACGCCTTTGGTTTTGATGCCCTTGACGTCGGGCCGCTCAGCGAAGGATGGCGCTTTGAACGCGGCACGCCCGCCTACTGCGTCCCGATGAGCAAACGTGAGCTCGCCGCGACGCTTGCCCAAACGTCGCGCGGCTAATCACGGCCCACTCCGCTAACGCTTCCTCGTTAGCGGAACCCCCTTATGCCCTCCCGCAGCCTGCGCTGTACATTCGGTTACCTGCCGATACCAAACACTCACTGAACTCGCGCCATGACCGGCATATAGTTGTTTCAACAGCCCCGCAGTGGGGTTAACTGAAGAAACATTTTCGAGGATATCAGAATGAAAAAAGTATTAGCTCTGGTCGTTGCCGCTGCTATGGGTCTGTCTTCTGCTGCTTTCGCTGCTGATGCGGTAAGCACCACTCAGGCTCCGGCTGCTGCAACTCACAG
>NZ_JAQGFU010000158.1:0-10282 GCF_030078455.1 Klebsiella sp. Ech2A
GTGGCTGATATCGGCGGTAAAGCGCAGCTGCGGCAGCTGCTGGATAATTTCCAGAGTCAGCCACGGGCTATACAGCGAGGTGGCGCGATGGGTTTCAAAGCTGCAGGTCACCTCGCAGGCGGCGGCCAGCTCGTGGGCCCGGCCGAGAAAATCCACCTGCTGCGCCAGCGGCCAGCGGTCGTTGCCGGCCAGCAGATTGACGAAGCGCGGATTCAGCGTCCTGGCGTCTTCAAAGCGGCTTTTTAAGCGCTCCAGATGCTGGTGCGGCGTCTCGGCCTGCGCCGGGATCACGCCGCCGCCGCTAAAGACGATGGCGATATACTCCAGCTCGGACTCCTGCAGGCGCCGGGCCAGCGTCTGCCGCTCGTCGGCGCTTAGCGGCACGCGGGCCTCGATGCCGCAGCAGCCAACGCTTTTTAGCTCGCTGAGGGTCTGCTGCCACGGGGTGGTCACGCCCCAGAGGGTGCGAAAAACCTTGAGCTGCAGGGTGGGCTGGGCGGTTGGCTGCATTCTGAATCTCCTATGGATATTTCACGCCCGGCAGGACGCAGAGCATTTCATACAGCAGGTTGGCCGCCAGCTGGGAGGTATTGCCGCTGACGTCATAGGGCGGGGAGACCTCAACCAGATCGCAGCCAATCAGGTCCAGGCCGCGGCAGCCGCGGACGATCTCCAGCGCCTGAATGGAGGTCAGGCCGCCGACTTCCGGCGTGCCGGTGCCGGGCGCCCAGATAGGGTCGAGGCTGTCGATATCGAAGCTGAGATAGACCGGGCCCTCGCCCATCTGCTGGCGAACCTCGGCCATGAGCGGCGCCAGCGACCGGTGCCAGCACTGCTCCGCCTGCACCAGACGAAAGCCCTGGTCAACGCCCCACTGGAAGTCGCCGGCGGCGTAGCCCTGGGCGCGCTGGCCAATCTGCACCACGCGTTTAAGATCCAGCAGTCCCTCTTCGACGGCGCGGCGGAAGGTGGTGCCGTGGGCGATTTTCTCGCCGAACATCTCATCGTTGGTGTCGGTGTGGGCATCCACGTGAATCAGCCCCACCGGGCCGTGCTTTTTGGTCAGGGCGCGCAGAATCGGCAGGGTGATGGTGTGGTCTCCCCCGAGGGTCAGGGGGATGAGTGGGAAACTATTTAAAGCGGTGTAGTAATCCTCGATGATCTGCACCGATTTGAGCAGGCTGTAGGTATTTATCGGCACGTCGCCGATATCGGCCACCGACAGCGACTCAAAAGGCGCCGCGCCGGTTGCCATGTTGTAGGGGCGAATCATCACCGATTCGGTGCGAATATAGCGCGGCCCGTAGCGGGTACCGGAGCGCTGGGAGGTGCCGATATCCAGCGGGATGCCAACGAAGGCCGCATCAAGGCCCTGTAAATCTTCGATAAAAGGCAGGCGCATCATCGTTGCGCGGCCGCCGAAGCGCGGCATCTCGTTACCACCCTGCGGTTGATGAAAGACGTTATCCATTTCAGCTCCTGAATCTGAGTTACCAATGCTCGATGAGGAGATAGTGCGAAAGATGCGCTGGACTTTAAATCGTCTGCTGTAAATACTTAGTTCATTTAATGGTGAACTAAGCATGCACAGCGAAGGCAGTCTCAATATTCGTCAGCTGCAGATTTTTGAGGCGGTGGCCCGCCTCGAAAGCTACGGCAGGGCCCAGCAGGAGCTGGGAATTTCGGTGTCGGCGATCAGCAACGCGATGTCCCAGCTGGAAGGCCAGCTCGGATTTAGCCTGTGCCAGCGCGGGCGCGGCGGCTTTGCTTTGACCGAGAAAGGGCAGCAGTTTTTACAGCAGTCGATTCGGGTGCTCGGCGAGCTGAACGAGCTGGAGCGCCAGTCGGCGCTGCTGAAGGGCGAGCACAGCGGCACGATTTGCATCTCGACCCTCGACTCGATTGAAACCGAAACCGCGCTGTCGCTGCCGGTGGTGCTGCGCAGCTTCAGCGATAAGTTTCCTCACGTGCATATCAAACTAATTATCCGCACCCCGGCGGAGCAGCTGAACGGCGTGCTCAATAACCATATCGATCTGGCGATCGGCAGCTACAACTCCCAGGTGCATAACATCATCAGCGAGCCGCTCTATCGCGAGCAGCACTGGCTCTATTGCAGCGACCTGCACCCGATGTTCTTCAGCCGCCAGCTCGATAAAGAGCAGATCAGCCAGTGCCCGCTGGTGACCCGCAGCTACTGGAATACCAGCGATCTGCGGCGGCGCGGCTTCAGCAAAGGCAGCGCCACCGTGGAGACGGTTGATGCGCAGCTGCTGCTGATCCTCTCGGGGAAATATATCGGCTACCTGCCGGAGCACTACGCCTGGCCGTGGATCAAGGAGAACCGGCTGCGGGTGCTGCTGCCCAACGAGTTCGGCTTCCAGTCGCCGTTCTCGGCGATTTGCAAACGCGGACGCAGCAACGAGCCCTATCTGAAAGAGTTTCGTAATTTACTCAAGAAGAATACCGTCGCCAGGCCGAAGTGGAACTACTAGGGGCCGCCGGCCCCGGAGGCGCGTGGGCTCAGGCGCTGGCCGCGGCCGAAGTGCGGGCGAGATAGCGAAAATAGCAGTAGTAGCCGACCGATGACGTCAGGCACAGCATGTAGCCAAACGACTCGCTGCCCTCTTCGACGGCGTTTTTCACCGCCCGGGCGTAATCTTCCGCCAGGATGGCGAACCACAGGCCGTGCATCCCGAACAGGCGCGAGAAGACCAGCACCGCCAGCAGCCCGCTGAGCATCATCCCGTAGTAGGGCGTGCGGGTGTACTGCGCCAGCTGCGCAAGGGTTTGACGGTAATGGATGAGCGGATAAATAAGCGTACACAGCGTGGAGAGCAGGGCAAACCAGACCCAGCTGCCGTGGGAGATCAGATCGAAGACCGCGTCCAGCTCGCGGATCAGCATCGCGAGGAAAAACCCTCCGACGAGAAGATTGCACCAGCGCAGCAGCGCATATCTCTTTGCCAGGCAGAAGTGAATCAGCACGATTGCCGCCAGCACCAGCTCCTGCATGATTTCGGTAAGCGAGATTTCCGCAATGTTGTTATCGAATACCCGTACGTCAATCCATAGACAGAGTACCGCGACGGCGGAGGCGAAGGCCGCGCCAAGGAAAAAGAGAAGGCTTCTGAGTACAGACATTGGCACCCCGTTATATATTGAAAAACAATATGGTAAGTGCCGTATTTATAACTTCCTCTTCACTTCGTGCGCCTTTGCCGCCGTTTTTTAACCTATTGAGCTTTTTCCGCTCTGCCCGACGACGTTCACCGTCAGAGGGCCGTGCGGTCCGCGCATTTACTGGCCTAACAGCGCCTTGTACTGGTCTGTAAACTGCGGGGCGTTCCACACGCCGTCAAAAAGGGTATAGGTGATATAGCCCTTGTTGAGCCAGCCGGAGTCAGTGTCGTCAAGCGTGGGCGCGAGCGCCGCCGGGTTGAGGGTCTGCTTCGCCTTGCCGTCGGCCGTCAGCTCATAGCCGATCTGCGGCGTCGGGAACGTTTCGTTATCGACGTAGCGCACCCCTTTGATCCCGGCTTTTGCCAGCGGCGGATAGTTAATGCTCAGCCCGGACCCTTTGGGTAAGACGGGCGCGCCCGGGGTTCGTTTGGCGCTGAGGGTATCGACTACGCCCACGACGTAATCGACCGACTCCGGCCAGTATTGATGCGTGGCCGGCCAGCCGTTTTTCATCTCCTCATCGCTAAAGATATAGCCGATGCTGGCGGCGATCGCCGGGATGCCGTAGCGCACGGCGCGGGCGGCGGCGCTGACGGTACCGGAATTGACCTGCGCCATGCCGGTGTTGGGGCCGTCGTTCACGCCGGAGATAACCAGGTCCGGCGGCGCGTCCCTCAGCAGGCCATTAAGCCCAAAGTCAACGGCGTCCGCCGGAGTGCCGGGGAAGCAGTAGCGCCTGTCGGCGACCTTTTGCAGGTCGAAGATCTTACCGGGTTTAAAGGTGATGGCGGAACCTATGCCGCTTTGGTTGGTGGCGGGGGCGACCATCCAGACGTCATAGCCTTTGGCTGCCAGTTTGTCCTGCAGCGAGGTGCTGCCCGGCGAGGCGCAGCCGTCGTCGTTGACGATCAGTATTTTCAGCGCGGGCCGGGCCGCCCCGGCGGAGAAGGCGACGGCGGAGAGCAGCGCGGCGGTGAGAAAGATTTTTTTCACTTTGGATCCTTTGTATTTGATGAAAGGGCTGAATCGGGCGCAAAAAAAAACCTAAGACTCCTGCCAGCAGCGCCGCTGCGACGGATATCTTAGGTTTTGCCTGCATTCAGTAACAATCCCGGATAGCCACGAAAATACGCCAGGCTGCGGCCTTCGTCCAGGCAAAGGCTATTTTTTGTGAGCGGCTTCAATAAATAAAGCGTTATTAGTCAGGTTCCTTTCGTGAGACTTTTTACCGCAGGTGATATCTGTTTTTGGGGATTATTAGCCGATGCATGAATATATCATGGAATATATGGCGATGCCGCTGCTTAATCTGCTGGCGATCACATTTATTAATTTGCCACGAAAAAGTGTGTGGCGTTATTTCGCAAGGGTGATATGGTCGGCGTAATTGGATTGTTACTGTGTATACAGGCAAAACCTACGTCAGGTAGCGAAAGCGGTGGTTATCACTTTCGTTATTGAACGTGGGTTTTTTTGTTTTTATTACAGGTGTGAATAACGCAAGGATATAACATGAAAAGATGGCTGTTAGCTTTAGTCGTGGTGACCAGCAGCGTCGCCTGGTCTGCGGAAAATAAAATAACCGCTGCCGATAACGATACGGTGAATATCTATTTTGCCCGCCACGGGAAAACGCTGCTTAATACCTTTGACCGCGTTCAGGGATGGGCCGACTCCCCGCTGACCGAGGATGGACGGCGGGTGGCGCGCTATTTAGGTGCCGGCCTCAAGGGGATTAAATTCGACAGTTTCTACACCAGCGATGCCGGGCGGCAGCGCGAAACGATGGCGGTTATTATGGCGCAGGCGGGGATCGCCGACTCTCGGCCGACCGAGCTGGCGGGCCTTCGCGAAGCGTTCTTCGGCGGGTTCGAGGGCGGCTTGAATCGGGATATGGCCGCCGCGGGAGCCCGTCAGCTGGGGCTTGCCGACGCGGCGGCGCTGTACCGGAAGATGAAGGCCGGTACGCTGTCGGTGCGCGATAGCCAGAACGCGCTTGCCAGCGCCGATCCCAGGGGGATGACGGAGAGCTACGACCAGGTGAAGCAGCGCGTTCAGGCGGCGCTGGCGACCATGCTTGCGCAGGCGAAAGCCGACGGCGATAAAAATATTCTGGCGATTTCATCCGGTACGGCGATGCAGATAATGATCTCCGATCTCACCGATGACCCGGCGAAAAATAGGCCGTTAGCTAACGCGGCGGTGGTCAAAATCAGCTATCACAACGGCCGCTATCGGGTAGATGAGATCGGCTCGTTAAAATACGTTGAGGCAGGAAAGCAGGCGCTCGGCGAAAAATAAAATAACGCTTACTGCACTCTTTTTGGGCCGTATCTCATTATTACCCGTCGTTGGTAAGGATGCGGTTCGGCCTGACTCTGGGGGATACTATGAATCTGACTCGCGTTACCGTAGCGCTTATCGCCCTTTGCGCTTCGACAGCCGCCTGGGGCGGTAATAATAATGAAGCTAAGCAGCCTTTCACGTTAATGAACGACATGGTGAGTGAGCCTTTTTTCCGCGATTCGCATATGACCTTATCGTTAAAAAACTACTGGAAATATCTTAAGGAAGAGAACGCCAATCCTAAGCGCGTGCATAATGCGTGGGGGCAGGGGATCGCCGTGGATTATCAGTCGGGTTATTTTAACGATATATTCGGCGCCGATATTATCTATTATGGCGCCGTTAAGCTGGGAGCCAGCGATTACTTTAACTCTCGCGGCGTGCTCTACAATAACGGCCCCGGTAATAGTAAAAATAATGCCGAAGGCTTCTCTAAATTTGGTCAGCGTAATCTTAAGCTCAGGTACAGCGTCGCGGATATGCAGCTTAACGTCCGCTGGGGCTGGCAGGTACTGAAAAACTATGGCGTCATCTCGACCTCGACGCGGCTGTCGCCGACCACCTACGCCGGCTGGAGCGGCGCTCTGAGCTATGACGACCTGACGCTGCGCGGCGCGTACGTGGAAAACTCCATGGACCGCAACTCGCCGGACAAGAAGCATTTCCAGACCAACGCCGGGCGTGAAATTAACCACCTGGCCAGCGGCGAGCTGCTGTGGAAAGGCCGCTATCTGGATCTGCAGTATGGCTATGGCGAAAGCGATAGCTATCTGCGCCGCCACCTGCTGTTTGCCAATCTCAGACCGATAGCGCCGCTGAATATCGGCATGCAGATATACGCGACCCGCGCGCTTGATGAGTATCGTGCGATGCCCGCGAGCAAGCGCGACTTCGATGATAGCGCCCGGCATTTCGCCCTTGATGCCAGCTGGAAAGCGCAGCGCTGGAGCAGCAGGTGGGGCATCGGCTATACCGAGGCTAAAAAAGCGAACGAGGTGGGCTTTTACCCGCGGCATATGAGCAAAAACTCGCGCGGCACGTTTATCTCGATGGCCTACGCGGGCGATGACTACATGCGTGACCGGGAGCTGGTGCTGGCGAATATCTCGGACTACCAGCTGACTCCGGAGCTGGCGATCGGCCTGGCCGGCAATATTGCTCAGTTTAGCTACCGGGGCAATCACGTGCGCAGCGGCGAAATTAGCGCCTTCAGCCGCTGGGTTCCTTCCGACCCGCGCTTTAAGGACCTGACGGTATGGCTGATGTTTGGTCCGGGCTGGTCGTACAAAAGCAGCGGAAAAACGCCGGTGCTGACCGACGGCCGCTACGCGCGAACCCACACCCTGGCTTCAGAAGCGATCGTTGAATACCGCTTCCGCCTGTTCTGATTAACTGAGGGGGCAATTTGTCGGGCTAACAATCAGCCCGGCGGATTACTGGCTCATGCTTAAAATCGTGCGAATGTTGCGGGCGCTGGTGGCGATGATGTCGACGGCCCCGGTGCGCAGGGCGCCCATAATCGCCATCGCTTTGGTATTTTCAGACGCAATCGCAATCACGCATGGGATCTGCTTGAGCTCTTCAACGCTCAGGCCAATCACCCGGTTGTCCATCACCGTGTTGACGTGCTCGCCGCGGGAGTTGAAGAAGTCGTAGCCCGCGACGTCGCCGATAACGCCCTGGTTAATGCTGGCGTCGTTGATCTCCTGCGGCGTGAACCAGCCCAGCTTCACCATGTAGCTCTCTTCGTTCATATCGCCGATGCCAACCAGGGCAATATCGGCCTTACGCGCGCGGTCGAGCGTCTCTTTGATGGTGCCGTTCTGCAGCAGCAGCTCTTTTAGCTGCATATTTTCGACGTAGGCCGGCGCGTACAGCGACTCGCTGCTGCCGCCAAATTTTTTCGCCAGCAGACGGCTGATATGATCGGCGTTGATGATATCGCCCGGCCGATGGGTGCCGCCGATGCCGCAAATAAAGCGGCAGTCCCGCGCCTGGATGGTGCCGGAAAATTCGGCGACCGCCGCCACGTTGCGACCCTGACCCACCGCCACCACCACGTTATCTTTCAGCATGTTGTTGAGGTGGCTGGAGACGAGGGTGGCAACCTGGCGACGCTGCTCCTCTTCATCGTTATGGTCGAGGGCGATCAGCGCGCGGGTGATGGGGAAACGATCTTTGAGCTGCTTCTCCAGCTGGGTGCTGAAGATCGGGTGGTAGCGGACGTTGATCTCGACGATCCCTTCTTCTTTTGCCCGTTTTAGCAGACGTCCGACCTTAATACGCGAGAAGCCAAATTTGTTGGCAATCTCTTCCTGCGTTATTTCATCACAGTAGTAGGCTACGGCAATCTCGGTGAGTAGCTCATACTCCTGGGACGCGCTCGATTTTTCCATTCGGCTGCTTTCTCCACGCGATAGATTAATGTTTAGGGGGTGAACATTTGCTGAAAGTATATCAGAAACGTTTTTACCTCAAGCAGGGTAAGCGCGACGGTTCTCTGCAAACCCCGTCGCGCTTCGGGAAGGACGGCTAGCTCTCCGGGCGGTCGGCCGCTATCTTCTGCGCTTCGGCAAGAATTGACGCAAAGTCCTCGGGCCGGTGGGCAAAACGGCCGAGGAAAATGCCGTCAACGTCGGGCCACAGGCGGCTGAGCAGGCCGGGGCCCGCGCTTCCGCCGTAGATAACCTGCAGCTGCGGGCCGTAATTTTGCTGCAAATGCGCGCGCAGCTCCCGGCAGACGTGGCGGATATAGTCGTCGCTGGCGGGCTTTGGCGCGCCGATGGCCCACTGCGGCTCCCATGCAAAAATCGTCGGCGGCAGCGCGCCGTCTCCGCGGTGCGCCAGCAGCGCCTCCACCTGGCCGATGGCGTAAGCGGCGGCCTCTTCGGCGCTCATCTGCCGGTCTTCACCAATACAAACGACCGGCGTGAGATGCGTGGCGTAGGCCATATCGATCTTCTGGTTGATGACGTCGGTGGTTTCGCCGAAGTGGCGCCGCCGTTCGGCATGGCCCAGCTCGACGTAGCGGCAGCCCATCTCCTGCAGCATGGCGGCGCTGCTCTCGCCGGTCCAGGCGCCGGGCGGAGCGGCGCAGATGTTCTGCGCTCCCGTGGCCATGGCCGTTCCCTCAAAGCAGCGCAGCGCAGCGGCGACCGCCGGCATCGCCGGGAAGGTGAACAGCTGCAGCCGCGCCGTCAGCTCTGCCGGCTGCTGGCGCAGCAGATCGGCAACCTGCTGGCACCACGCCTGGGTTTGGCCATAGCCAAAATAGGTTTTATGGCTGGTGCCGACGATGGGGCTTAGGGGCATACGTTCTCCCGATGTTGTTCAGTTTCAGGGTTGTCGCTCATGCAGGCGCCTACCGCGGCGATGATCATCGCCAGCGAGACCGCGCCGGCGTCCGGCGTGCCGAGGCTGCGTTCCGCCAGCGGGCGGGCGCGGCCGATTTTTGGCAGCAGCTGGGCGGTATCCTGTGCGCTCTGGCGGGCGACGCGCTCGGCTTTGCTCCAGGCCTCTGCGAGAGAGAGCCCCTCGTCCGTTGCCGCGCTCAGCGCCTGGCTAAACGGCAGCAGCACGTCGACCAGGGTTTTATCGCCGGGTTTGGCTTTGCCAAAATGCATCACTCCGGCGTTGGCCTGCGAGATGGCCAGCGCCACCCGCGCGGCGTCAGGCTTTTCCTGATTGCCGATGGTGATACCCAGCGTATTGAGGATCACGCCCCAGATGGCGCCAGAGGTGCCGCCGGCCTCGTCTGCCCAGGCGTCAGCGGCGAATTGTAGCAGGGTACCGGCTCCGGCACCCCGTTCCAGCACCTTTTTCGCCGCGCTGCGGGCGGCAACGACGCCGCGCTCCATGCCGATGCCGTGGTCGCCGTCGCCGGCGATCGCATCGATACGGCCAAACTCTTCGGCGTTATCAATCACCGTTTGCGCGACGGCGTCAATCATCGCCATCACCTTGACGGCGACCTCTTTCGATTCCGCGCTGCCCTGGGGAATGGTGACCTCGCCGCTCTGCGCCAGCTGCTGCGGATCGAGGGGAACGTGCGGCAGAACGGAGCCGCGGCTAAAGGCCGGAGCGGTGGCGGGGGCAAGCCACAGGGCCTCCAGCTCGTCATCAAACCAGACGAAGGTCATCGACATCCCGGCCATATCAAAGCTGGTGACAAACTCGCCAATCTGGATATCGGTCACTTCGACGCCGGCTTCCTGCAGCAGCGGCTGCACGTCGTGCCAGAACACGAACAGCTCTTCATACTTCACCGAGCCAAGACCGTTAATAATGACGCCCAGGCGCGCGCCTTTAGCCTGCGCGATAGCCTGCGGGCGCTCTTCCAGCAGGGGGCGGGTGAGCATCTGCGCCAGCTCGTTCGACGACACGGTGTCCAGTTCGCTAATGCCCGGTTCGCCGTGGATCCCCATGCCAAAGCCCATCTTCCCTTCCGGAATGGTAAACAGCGGGTGCTCGGCGCCGGGGAAGGTGCAGCCGCTGAAGGCCAGGCCTAGCGAGCGCGTTTGCTCGTTGGCACGACGGGAGATAGCCAGCACCTCGGCCAGCGAATCGCCGCGTTCTGCGGCGGCGGCGGCGGCTTTAAACACCACCAGATCGCCGGCTACGCCGCGGCGCTTCTCTTTTTCAGCCAGCGGCGCGCTGGAGATATCGTCGGTGATAGCCATGGTTTCACAGGGGATCCCCTCGGCGCGCAGCCGTTCGCAGGCGAGGCCAAAATGCAGCACGTCGCCGGCGTAGT